>NZ_JAMBOC010000004.1 GCF_023715405.1 Solibacillus isronensis | reverse complement strand
ATTTCCCATTACGCAAGTAAGTAAGACCCCTGAAAGACGATCAGGTAGATAGGTTCGAGGTGGAAGTGCGGTGACGCATGCAGCTGACGAATACTAATCGGTCGAGGACTTAACCACATTTTATTGCTCAATTCAATGAAACGTTTATCCAGTTTTGAAAGAATGATCTTTCTAAGGGTTTCAAGACACAAGCTAGTCGAGGAAACGACTGAGTGATTGAAGGAGCGTACTAAAGTACGTGACTGAAAGAACGAGGGAAGTTGACGAAGGATAGGGCCGTGTATTGGAAGCCGAAAATAGTGAAGTGATGATGGCAAAGAGGTCACACCCGTTCCCATACCGAACACGGAAGTTAAGCTCTTTAGCGCCGATGGTAGTTGGGGGCTTCCCCCTGTGAGAGTAGGACGTCGCTTCGCACACGCAAAACCACTGAGGAATCAGTGGTTTTTTTGTTGTTTTAAATAGATACATTATAATCGATTATATTCTGACCATGGTCATGAATTTTGTGACGTCATTGCTGAATTCATTTTCTTTAACAAAACCAAGCTTTTTATATAAATGAATGGCTCTTTCATTAAACGTTGCTACGGTTAATCTTAACGATTTACTTGGATAACTATCTTCAATGAATTTCATAATATACGTACAAAACTCGAACCCCTTGCCTAGACCCACCAGATTGGGGTGCATTCCGACTCCCATATCAATTAAATCTTCCTTATAAACATCAAATTTATTTCCGCTAGGTACTCGAGCACTCTTCCCGGTACAAAAAAAACCAATTACCTCTTTATTTTTATTAATAATTACATAGTAGGATCCATCCAGTAATTCCTCCATAGCTTCCACTGTTTGTTCATTATTATAAAAGTCGTAAGGCTCTTCATAATTCCAGTCGAGAATTGCAGTGGCCATCTTGCTGTTCATCTTTTCAAAAAAAATTTCCATTTCTTTAAGACACCTCTTTTAACAAATTATATAGTTGATATTAACATAAAAACCCATTTTAGAAAGGTCGTCTTTACTGTGAAAGGTAACTTTGGCTATCTTTAAACAGACAATACAAAGTAAGATAAAATATAAAGGATTTATAAAGTTACAATTATCGGAAAAATTACTTGTTATAGTGATTGTAGGAGGCGTACATGATGGCACAACAAATTCTTTTAGTGGAAGATGACCGCGAAATTGCGCGAATTATTAAAGACACATTAATAAAGGAAGGTTATGCAGTAACATGGGCAACGACAGGAATTGAAGGATTAGAAGATTTCTCTGCCGGAAACTATGATTTAATACTTGTTGATTGGATGATGCCTGAAATGGATGGGTTATCAATGATTGAACATATTCGAATGCAAAGTGATGTCCCAATTATTATGATCAGTGCAAAAAGCAATGAAACGGATAAAGTCACAGGATTACAAGATGCCGATGATTATTTGGCAAAGCCATTTTCTTTAGAAGAGTTAAAAGCGCGTGTTCGGTCTCAATTACGTCGATGGCAGCGATATAATAAAGTCTTTGCAGCAGAAGATATGTTTTCATATGTACATGGGTTAAAAATCGATTGGGTAAAAGAACGTGTTTATATCGAAGATGCTGAAATTAACTTGACGCAAAAAGAATTTGCGTTACTGAAAGTATTGGCACAAAATCCATTCGAGTTATTTACAAAGGAAGCGTTGTATACACTTGTTTGGCACCAAGTTGAGCTGGACCAGACACATACGGTAACGGTCCATATTAAAGCATTACGTGAGAAGCTGCATGATCCTGTAAAATCACCTAACTATATACAAACCGTATGGGGAAAGGGCTACCGCTTTATAGGTGAACAAGTATGAAGATTAAATCATGGCTTCTACTTACGTATTTGCTTGTCATGATATTGCCGTTACTTGCATTGTATGGTCTTTACGTAACGATTAACGCATATTACCAAGATAAAAATGTTGATGAGTATTTTGAAAAGTGGGCATTAGTTACAGATTTAAAAGATCAATTGGATCATCCATCGCTTTACAATATTAATGCGAATTACAAGGAAATCGAGAAACTGGCATCCGATCAGTTGATGATTACGCTGTACAGTCCGAATGGAAAGATTTATTATTCCTCAAATTTTATTAACACTTTCAGCAGCTTTGATTCGAAAAGAACGGTTTATAAAAATCTGTATGAATTTGAACAAAACTATAAGACATTTATTTATAAAGAACCTGTTTATGAAGATGGAGAAATAAAGGGTATATACAAAATTGCGCTCGTTCGTTCAGAATGGCTGGAACAAGTAAATACCAAATCTCTATTTGTCATAATTAGTTTAATTGCAATAATGCTGCTCATATACGGGTCGGTTGTCTATTTGCTAAACAGACGCCTCAATAAGCCGGCAAAACGACTAATGGAGCAAATGCGTGCTTTCGCCAAGGATGAAGCAACAAATCCGCTACCTGTAACAAAGGATGAAATCGGGGAATTAACCGAGAGCTTTCAGCTAATGCAGCAGGAAATTACGGCGACTCGAAAAAAGCTTGCATCGGAGCAGCAACAAAAGGAATTTATGATTGCAAGTCTGTCTCATGACTTGAAAACGCCTCTAACATCAATTCAAGCATATGCAGAAAGCTTACGGTACGGGAACCATTCTGAAAAGGATCATCAGGAATATTTGCAGATCATTCAGTCCAAATCAGACTATATGAAGCAGTTGCTTGATGATTTAATGATGTTGACATTATTGCAATCCCCAACATATGAACTGGAACTTGTAAAAGTCGATGGTGAAGAGTTTTTTGATATGCTTTTAGGTGACTATGAACAGATTAGTAGGGAAAAAGGGTTTAAGGCAAAAACGAAAGTCAAAGTGGAAGGAAGTTATTTCGTAAATCCGAAGCAACTGATGCGCGTTGTCGATAATGTTGTCGCGAATGCATGGACGTATACAAATCCTGGAGGAACGATTTATGTATCCGCATTTGAAAAATCAAATATGCCTTCGTGGAGTATAGGGAAATTAGCAGAAAGCTTTACGGAAAAAGGTGTTTATATTGTCGTACAAAACAGCGGTGCAGCGATAACGGAACAGGAGTGTAAACAAATGTTTGAACCGATGTATCAGATTGATGATTCCCGAAGCCATATAGGTGAGCGGGGGGCTGGTCTCGGTTTAAGTATTGCAAAGCAAATTATAGCTAAGCATGATGGAACAATTACAGCTAGAGCACAGAAAAATCAGTTAGCGATTGTCATATGGATACCATCAATTGAAGAAGAGAGGAATGGATAAAATGAAAAAATTGATTTATTCAGCAGCAGTAGTTTTAACGCTATCTTTGGCAGCATGCAGCAATGAAGAAAGTTATTCACCCCAGGAAATATTAGATCAGGCGATGCAGGAAACGTCTGAGCTTGATTCTTTTTATGGAGAATATAAAATGACAATGGATGACGGGACCGAAATACTTTCAAAGCAATGGGAGAAAAACGGAAAGACTCGTGTAGAGATGGTTGACTCCACAGGAGAGGAATCAATTGCTGTTAACGACGGTAAAACAATAACATCCTATTCGAAAACAATGAATGAAGCAATCATCTTTGAGCTCGGTCCAGACATGGAAAACTTAGTTCGACCAACGTTAAAAGAGCAGGCATTACGTACATTAGAACAAATAAAAAATTCCCATGATATTACGATTGGTGAAGAAGAAAAGATTGCCGATCATGAAACGTACCATTTAATCGCAAAAGCTAAAAAGCAAAATACGCTTATTGGAGATATGGAAGTTTGGGTTGATAAAAAAACATGGATGACATTAAAGACAATATCTGTAAGTGGCGATATGAAAATAACTTCTGAATTCACAAAATTTGAACCGAACAGTAAAATTGATGATTCCATATTTATTCTGGACATTCCGGAAGATGCTAATGTAAAAATTGAGCCTTTTCAGCCAATCGAACAATTAACAGAGCAGGAAGCTGTCGAGAAGCTAGGCCCCTTTTTAATCTTCTCCGAATCACTTGGTTACACATTGGAAGGAATTGAAGATATGGGGATGGCGGAAACTGAAGAGATTGTGTTAACGTATTCTAAAAACGGTGAGCAGCAATTTTCTCTTTCAATCTTCAAGCCAATGGAGTCCATCGGTGAAGATGAAGAGATAATTGAAGTACGCGGACAAAAAGGATCTAAAATTGATTTGGAGACTTTCAAATTACTTCAATGGGATGAAGAGGGCTTACGCTATAATATAATTATTGAAAATCCTGACTTAACATTTGAGGATATACTGGAGTTAACAGAACAAATGGAGTATATAAAATAAATGAACTGGAGCAATCACTGGAAATTTGTGATTGCTCCGTTTTATTTTCCAGTTGTGACAAATCGTTCACAAAATTAAATCTTTCTATTAGAAAGTACTAAAAATATCGTGGTATAGTTAGAGCGATATTTTACATGTGGAAGGATGACCTTTTTGGCTAAAAAGCAAGTATGGTATGAAGTAGAAGAAAATGAAACAATCGAGCAATGCCTTGAAAGAATGAAGAAAGATGGCTATATGCCATTTGGACGAAGAGAAGAACCTGTATTTGAAGAGGTAAATGGCGAACCTGTTTACTTACGTCAAAAAATACAATTTAAAGGTATATTAATAGAAGATTAACGGGCGATTTGATTAAAAACCGAACATTATCTTTTGCTTTAAAAATATCGTTCGCATTTTTACGTTGATTTTATTCGTAACCCTTGTTAAAATGTGAACAGGAAAAACATTTAATCCCTCATATATGCTAGAGAATATGGCTCTAGTGTCTCTACCCGGCACCGTAAATACCGGACTATGTGGGAAAGCAACTTCAGGTATGATGAATAAAGGATGTGGATTGCAATGCAATTATCTACATATACTTTTAATGCTCAGTCCTCAAGTAGATTGCTTTCTCATGCGTAGAGCGTAGAGAGCAGTTTATTTGAGGATTTTTACATTGATTTTTAACAAGTGAGAAGATGTTTAAAGGAGCGAAATTCATGAATCCGAAAATTGGCGTTATTATGGGAAGTTCAAGTGATTGGGAAACGATGAAGCATGCTTGTGACATTTTGGACGAGCTGCAAGTGCCTTATGAAAAGCAAGTCGTTTCAGCACATCGCACACCAGATTTAATGTTTGAATATGCGGAAGCTGCACGTGGACGCGGTATTCAAGTAATTATTGCAGGGGCTGGTGGAGCAGCTCATTTACCAGGTATGGTAGCAGCAAAAACGACATTACCTGTAATAGGGGTACCTGTACAGTCACGTGCGCTAAACGGACTCGATTCACTATTATCGATTGTCCAAATGCCAGGTGGTGTACCTGTCGCAACTGTAGCAATCGGCAAGGCAGGAGCAACAAATGCGGGCCTGCTTGCAACGCAAATTTTAGGAGCGTTTGATCAGGAGCTTGCTGCAAAGCTTGAGGCAAGACGTGAAGCGACAAAAGCTCAAGTTTTGGAAAGCACAGGTGACTTAACGTGACGAAAATGATTTACCCTGGACAAACAATCGGCATTATCGGCGGTGGTCAGCTTGGTCGTATGATGGCAGTTGCGGCAAAAGAAGCCGGCTATAAAATCGCAGTACTGGAGCCAACAATGGATTCGCCTTGTGGGCAAGTGGCAGACATACGAATTGTCGCAGCTTACGATGATGAAGCAGCATTGGAAGAGCTGGCGGAAGTAAGTGATGTCATAACATATGAGTTTGAGAACATCGATTACGATGGCTTAAAGCGTTTAACACAAATGGCCTATGTTCCTCAAGGTGCAGAGCTTGTGCGCATTACACAAAATCGTGTAACAGAAAAGCAGATGATTGTTGATGCAGGCTGTCCGGTTGCGCCATATATTGTCGCTTCTACATATGAACAGCTTCAAGAGGACATCGGAAAAATCGGCTTCCCATGTATCGTAAAAACAGCACGGGGCGGTTATGACGGGAAAGGCCAGCAGTTATTGAAATCTGCTGAGGACTTACCGTTAGCAAAAGAATTATTTGCATATTCACAGTGTATTGCAGAGGGCTTTGTTCCATTTACAAAAGAGATTTCAGTCATCGTTCAACGCAATGGAGACGGTGAAACTTACTGCTTGCCTGTCGGAGAAAACATTCATATAAATCATATTTTACATGAAACGATTGTGCCGGCACGTATCGAACAGTCGACAGCACAATTAGCTGAGGAAGCTGCTCTAAAAATTGCGGATTCACTACAACTGATTGGTACATTGGCAGTTGAAATGTTCGTCCTTGAAGATGGCAGTATCGTAATTAACGAATGCGCACCACGTCCGCATAACTCAGGCCATTATTCGATTGAGGCATGCAATATTTCACAGTTTACTCAGCATATTCGTGCAGTATGCGGGTGGCCGCTACGTAAACCAAAACTGTGGGCGCCATCGATTATGGTGAATGTACTTGGTCAGCATGTCGTTCCATTAACAAATTCAATTTCGAAGTTTCCTGACTGGTCAGTACATTTGTACGGGAAATCAGAAGCAAAGGTAAATCGAAAAATGGGTCATGTCACAATCATGACAGATGATATAAATACAGCATTACAACAAATTAAAGACTCTGGTATCTGGCCGGAGTAAAAGGAGAAGATTTATGATAGAACGCTATACACGTCCTGAAATGGGTGCAATTTGGACTGAAGAAAATAAATTTAAAGCATGGCTTGAAGTAGAGATTTTAGCTTGTGAAGCCTGGGCTGAAATTGGTGAAATTCCAAAAGAGGATGTAGCAAAATTACGTGCAAATGCATCATTTGATATCAATCGTATTTATGAAATTGAGCAGGAAACACGTCATGATGTAGTAGCATTTACACGAGCTGTTTCGGAAACACCTGCACTTGGTGATGAAAAGAAATGGGTACACTACGGTTTAACTTCAACGGACGTTGTAGATACAGCACTATCATATTTAATCAAACAGGCGAATGAAATTTTACGGAAAGATTTACATCAATTCATCGCTATTCTGACTGAAAAAGCGAAAGAGCATAAATTTACAGTAATGATGGGACGTACGCACGGTGTGCATGCAGAACCGACAACATTTGGTTTAAAGCTGGCATTATGGCTTGAAGAGATGCGCCGTAACTTAGTACGTTTTGAAGAAGCCGCAAAAGTAATCGAAACAGGTAAAATGAGCGGTGCTGTCGGAACATATGCCAATATTAACCCGCGTGTGGAAAGCTATGTATGTGAACATCTTGGATTAGCAGCTGCACCAATTTCTACACAGACATTACAGCGTGACCGTCATGCACAATACTTTTCTACATTGGCATTAATCGCTACATCAATTGAAAAGTTTGCGACAGAAATCCGCGGACTGCAAAAATCTGAAACACGTGAAGTGGAAGAAGGGTTTGCGAAAGGGCAAAAAGGTTCTTCTGCTATGCCGCATAAGCGAAACCCAATCGGCTCTGAAAATATGACAGGTATGGCACGATTGATGCGCGGTTACATGCTGACAGCTTATGAGAATGTAGCTTTATGGCATGAACGTGATATTTCCCATTCTTCAGCTGAACGTGTAATTATTCCGGATGCCACAATTACATTAAATTATATGTTAAATCGTTTCGGTAATATTTTGAAAAACTTAACTGTATTCCCTGACAATATGAAACGCAATATGGAGCGTACATTTGGTCTGATCTACTCTCAGCGTATTTTACTTGCGTTAATCGACAAAGGATTATCACGTGAGGAAGCGTACGATACGGTTCAGCCATTAACAGCGCGAGCTTGGGATGAGCAAACACAATTCCGTCCGCTTGTGGAAGCGAGTGAAGAAATCACAGCGCATCTATCACCGGAAGAAATTGCAGACTGCTTTGACTACAACTACCATATTCAGAATGTTGATTTGATTTTCGAACGTTTAGGTCTTAACTAACTAATCAATTAATCAGGAGGAATACGTCATGAATAAAGGCCAGCTTTTATATGAAGGGAAAGCAAAACGATTATATACAACAGAAGATACTGAAATACTTTTTGTTGAATACAAAGATAGTGCGACAGCATTTAATGGTGAGAAAAAAGCCGAGATTGCTGGAAAGGGAAATTTAAACAACCAAATTACGACGTTACTTTTCGAAAAGTTACAAGCAAACGGAATTGAGTCACATTTCGTAAAAAGGCTTTCAGCGAACGAACAGCTTGTACGTAAAGTCGAAATTATTCCAATCGAAGTTGTTACACGCAATATTGCTGCAGGCAGCCTGGCAAAACGTCTAGGCTTGGATGAGGGTACTCCACTAAAGCGTCCGATCGTCGAATTTTACTATAAAGATGATGCATTAGGTGATCCGCTGATTACAACAGAGCATATTGATGTGCTGAATATCGCAACACCAATGGAAGTAGAACAGCTGTATAATGCGGCACTGCATGTGAATGAAGTGCTGCTACCGATTTTTACTGCTGTTGGTGTAACGCTAGTCGACTTCAAACTGGAATTTGGTCGTGATAAAGGCGGCAATATTTTACTTGCCGATGAAATTTCTCCTGACACTTGTCGTTTATGGGACTCTAGTACAAAGCAAAAGCTTGATAAAGACGTATTCCGCCGTGATTTAGGCAATCTAACGGAAGTATATGAAATTATATTACAAAAACTTGGAGGCAACTAACTCATGAAGAAAGTTAAAATATATGTAACATTAAAAGAAAGCATCCTGGATCCACAAGGTTCTGCAGTTCAAGGCTCATTGCAAAAAATCGGCTATAGTGAAGTTTCTGACGTACGTATCGGCAAGTATTTGGAAGTTACAATCGAAGATACTGACCGTGACATCAATACAATCGTGAAAGAAATGTGCGAAAAAGTATTAACGAACACGGTGATTGAAAAGTACCGTTACGAAGTTGAGGAGGCATAATACGATGAAATTTGCAGTGCTCGTTTTCCCGGGGTCTAACTGTGATATCGACATGTTTCATGCGATTAAGGACGAGTTAGGTGAAGAAGTAGAATATGTTTGGCATACAGCTACAAGTCTAGACGGATTTGACGGGGCATTAGTGCCTGGCGGTTTCTCATATGGAGATTATTTACGTTGTGGCGCAATGGCAAACCAATCAAACATTATGTCGGCTCTAAAAGAGTTTGCAGCACAAGGCAAACCAGTGTTAGGTGTTTGTAATGGATTCCAAATTTTAACGGAAGCAGAGCTGTTACCAGGAGCTCTTATCCGCAATAAAAACCTGAAATTCATGTGTCGTACAGTACAGCTGAAAGTTGAAAACAACAACACATTATTTACAAACGGATATGAAGAGGGAGAAGTAATCAATATTCCGATCGCGCACGGTGAAGGCAACTACTACTGTGATGACGAAACATTAGCCTCTTTACAAGCCAATAACCAGATTGTCTTTACATATGAGGGTGAAAATCCGAACGGTTCTTTAGCGGATATCGCAGGAATTATCAATAAAGAAGGCAATGTACTCGGCATGATGCCACATCCAGAGCGTGCTGCAAATGAAATCGTTGGTGGCGCAGACGGTCTTAAACTATTTAAATCAATTGTGAAGCAGTGGAGGGAACAGCATGTTAACAACTAATTTCGAACCAACACCAGAGCAAATTAAGGAAAAACGTCTCTATGCAGACATGGGGATGTCAGATGCGGAATTTGACTTAGCAATTGAAAAGTTAGGTCGTATTCCAAACTGGACAGAAACAGGTCTTTTCTCGGTAATGTGGTCTGAGCACTGCTCTTATAAAAAATCGAAGCCGGTACTTCGCAAGTTCCCGACAAAAGGTCCTCAAGTACTGCAAGGTCCTGGTGAAGGTGCCGGTATTGTTGACATCGGTGATGAGCAGGCGGTCGTTTTCAAAATGGAATCACATAACCATCCATCTGCGATTGAACCATACCAAGGTGCTGCAACAGGTGTAGGCGGAATTATCCGTGATGTTTTCTCAATGGGTGCACGTCCAATTGCTATGCTGAACTCCTTACGTTTTGGTGAGTTGAAATCAGCGCGCGGTAAATATCTATTTGAAGAAGTTGTTGCTGGTATTGCAGGTTACGGAAACTGTATCGGTATTCCGACAGTAGGCGGCGAAATTGGTTTTGATCCGTGTTACGAAGGAAATCCGCTTGTAAATGCAATGTGTGTCGGATTAATCGATCATAAGGATATCCAAAAAGGTATTGCTGCAGGAGTAGGAAATACTGTAATGTACGTTGGTGCAAAAACAGGTCGTGACGGTATTCACGGTGCAACATTCTCTTCTGAAGAATTGACAGAAGATACTGAAGAAAGTCGTTCGGCAGTACAAGTTGGGGATCCGTTCATGGAAAAATTACTTCTTGAAGCTTGTCTGGAAGTTGTAAAATCAGATGCATTAGTTGGTATTCAAGATATGGGTGCAGCAGGTCTTACTTCATCTTCAGCAGAAATGGCCTCTAAAGCTGGTACTGGTGTAGAGATGAACTTGGACTTAGTTCCTCAACGTGAAACAAACATGTCAGCGTATGAAATGATGTTATCAGAGTCTCAAGAGCGCATGCTGATCGTAGTAAAAGCAGGTCGTGAAGATGAAATTAAAGCGATTTTCGATAAATATGATCTTGATGCGGTAGCAGTAGGAAGAGTGACAGAAGACAAAATGCTTCGTTTACTGCATAAAGGTGAAGTGGTAGCAGAGGTGCCTGCAGACGCGCTTGCTGAAGACGCACCGGTTTACAATATGCCGGATGCTGAACCAACTTACTTTGCAGCATATCAGGCAATGGAAAATACAGAACCAAACGTAACAGATTATAAAGAAACGTTAACAGCACTTTTAAAAGCGCCGACAATCGCTTCAAAAGAATGGGTTTATGATCAATATGACTACCAAGTACGTACAAATACGGTGGTAGCACCAGGTTCGGACGCTGCAGTATTACGTGTACGCGGTACAAATAAAGGGTTGGCGATGACGACAGACTGTAATGCTCGCTATATCTACCTAGACCCTACAACAGGCGGAAAAATTGCTGTTGCTGAAGCAGCGCGTAACATCGTATGTTCAGGCGGACAACCACTTGCGATTACAGACTGCCTAAACTTCGGTAATCCGGAAAAGCCTGAAATCTTCTGGCAAATCCAAAAATCGGCTGACGGTATTGCAGAGGCTTGTTTAGCATTAGATGCACCAGTTATTGGCGGTAACGTATCAATGTACAACGAGCGTTCAGGCGAAGCGGTTTACCCAACACCAACAATCGGTATGGTTGGATTAGTAAAAGATTTAGCGCATGTTACAACACAGGAAGTTAAAGCTGCCGGTGATGTTGTGTACGTAGTCGGTGACACAAAAACAGAATTCGGTGGTTCTGAATTACAAAAGTTAGTGGAAGGCGGCATTTCTGGCAAAGCACCTTCAATCGACTTAACAGTAGAAGCGGCACGTCAACAATCTATTTTGGAAGCAATTCAATCGGGACTTGTTCAGTCAGCGCATGATGTTTCTGAAGGCGGAGTTGCGGTTGCATTAGCGGAGAAAACTTTCGCTGCAAAAGGTTTAGGTTTGGACGTAGCATTAACAGGTTCTGCAACAACAGCTCTGTTCGCTGAATCACAATCACGCTTTGTATTAACAGTGAAAGCTGAACATGCAGAAGGATTTGAAACAATCGTAAAAGACGCACAAAAAATCGGTACAGTAACAGACGACGCGAATATTAAAATTAGCGGCGAAACTGGTGTACTTGTTGAAGGTACTGTGGAGGAATTCCGTTCTGCCTGGAAAGGAGCAATTCCATGCTTGCTGAAATCAGAGGCTTAAATGAGGAATGTGGTGTATTTGGCATTTGGGGTAACCAGGATGCGGCCCACTTAAGTTATTACGGTTTACACGCATTACAGCATCGTGGACAGGAAGGAGCTGGTATCGTCACAACCGACGGTAATCAGCTTCAGGCTGTACGTGGTGAAGGTCTCGTAAATGACGTGTTCAATGAAAATAAATTACGTAAAGTAGTAGGGCACGCAGCAATTGCGCATGTACGATACGCAACAGCAGGCGGCAAAGGACTGGAAAATGTCCAGCCATTGTTATTCCGTTCTTCAACTGGCTCACTGGCAATTGCCCATAATGGGAACTTAGTGAATGCCACACATTTAAAACAGTTTTTAGAGCGCTCTGGCAGTATTTTCAACTCGACTTCCGATACAGAGGTTGTTGTACATCTCATTAAAAAATCAAAACACTCACCATTTCGTTCAAAAGTGAAAGAAGCATTGTCGTTATTAAAAGGCGCATTCTCTATTATTTTATTAACGAATGACCAAATGATTGTGGCTCGGGACCGAAATGGTTTACGACCGCTTTCACTTGGAAAGCTGGGTGATTCATATGTAGTTGCTTCTGAAACATGTGCATTTGATTTAATCGGTGCGGAATACGTACGTGAAGTGGAACCTGGCGAGTTATTGATCATTTCAAATAATGGTCTTGAGGTCGACAGCTATGTTGAAAAGGACAAGCGAACAATGTGTGCGATGGAATATGTATATCTTGCACGTCCTGATTCAAATATTGATGAAGTAAATATCCATATGGCCCGTAAACGCATGGGGAAAGAACTCGCAAAAGAATGTTCCCATATTGAAGCGGACGTCGTTACAGGAGTTCCTGATTCGTCCATTTCTGCAGCAATCGGATTTTCTGAAGCGAGCGGTATTCCATACGAGCTTGGTTTAATTAAAAACCGCTATGTTGGACGTACTTTTATCCAGCCGACACAGGAGCTTCGCGAACGTGGTGTTAAAATGAAACTATCACCGGTAGTTCAAGTTGTTAAAGGAAAACGTGTTGTAATGGTAGATGATTCAATTGTACGCGGTACAACATCGAGACGCATTGTACGCATGCTGAAAGAAGCAGGGGCGGCAGAAGTACATGTTGTGATTTCTTCCCCTCCAATGACGGATCCTTGTTATTACGGAATCGATACGTCGACACATGAAGAGCTGATAGCATCAAGCCACAGTGTGGAAGATATACGAGTAGCAATTGAAGCAGACACACTAACATTTTTATCGCTGGAAGGTATGGTCCGTGCAACGAACCGCCCGTTTGAAGATGAAAATGGCGGACTTTGCGTCGCATGCTTTACTGGTAAATACCCGACAGAGATTTTCCCGGACACAGTTTTACCACATGAAAA
The DNA here is from genome assembly GCF_023715405.1 of Solibacillus isronensis. Lineage (NCBI taxonomy): Bacteria > Bacillati > Bacillota > Bacilli > Caryophanales > Caryophanaceae > Solibacillus > Solibacillus isronensis. The sequence goes on along the minus strand of NZ_JAMBOC010000004.1, from coordinate 185,776 downwards.
AGACTGTTAGAAATTAAGGAGGAGCAAGTACATTATGTCAAAAGCATATGAACAGGCAGGCGTAAATATTGAGGCAGGTTATGAAGCAGTAAAACGTATGAAGTCACATGTCGAGCGTACGAACCGTTTAGGTGTGATGGGAACGTTTGGCGGCTTTGGAGGCATGTTTGATTTGTCTGCACTGAACTTAAAGGAACCAGTTCTTATTTCAGGTACGGACGGTGTTGGGACGAAACTGAAGCTTGCATTTATGGTTGATAAACACGATACAATCGGCGTGGACTGTGTTGCGATGTGTGTAAATGATATCGTTGCACAAGGTGCTGAACCGCTTTACTTCCTTGACTATGTAGCAGTAGGGAAGGCCGAGCCGGCAAAAATAGAACAAATCGTTAAAGGTGTTGCAGATGGCTGTGTGCAGTCAGGAGCAGCATTAATCGGCGGAGAAACAGCTGAAATGCCGGGTCTTTACGAAGAAGAAGAGTACGACTTAGCTGGTTTTGCTGTAGGTGCTTGTGAAAAAACGGACATCATTACAGGCGAGAAAATAGAGGAAGGCGATGTTCTAATCGGCCTTGCTTCAAGCGGTGTACATTCAAACGGCTATTCATTAGTGCGTAAAGTTGTGTTCGCGGACAATGAAATCGCAGTTGACGCAGTAGTAGAAGGCTATGAAGACCTTGGTCCTATCGGCGAAGCGCTTCTCGTTCCTACAAAGCTTTATGCAAAGCCAGTTTTAGCAGCACTTAAAGCAGCAGATGTACATGGTTGTGCACACGTTACTGGCGGGGGCTTCTATGAAAACTTGCCACGTATGATGCCACAAGGTTTGGCAACAGAAATCGATTTAGGATCTTGGCCAGTGCTGCGCATCTTTGAGTTTTTAAAAGAAAAAGGTGCATTGGCGGACAAAGATTTATATAACGTATTCAACATGGGAATCGGCTTTGTTATTGCGGTTCCAGCGAGTGAAGCTGATAAAGTGATTGCTGCAGTAGAAGCTGAAGGTGAAAAAGCTTACACAATCGGTCGCGTTGTGAACGGTGAAGGAGTTATTTTCAACGGCGAACATGACGGGAGCTTAGTGTAATGGGTACGAAAATTGCCGTATTCGCTTCTGGAAGCGGTAGTAACTTTCAGGCAATTCAAGAAGCGATTAGTCGCGGTGAGCTTAACGCGACGATCGAGCTTGTCATTACGGATAAGCCGGGTGCTTATGTTGTGACACGTGCACAAAATTTCGGTATACCTGCTATGGAGCTTGCACCGAAAACCTTTGCCGACAAGTTAGCTTATGAAACCAAACTTGTTGAACTGTTAAAAGAACGAGAGATTGAATGGATCATCTTAGCAGGTTATATGCGCCTTGTTGGGGAAACGCTATTATCGGCTTACGAGCATCGGATTATCAATATTCATCCGTCGCTGCTGCCATCATTTCCCGGAAAAGACGCCATTGGTCAGGCGATGAATCACGGCGTAAAAGTTACGGGTGTAACGGTCCACTATGTAGATGCGGGAATGGATACAGGAAAGATTATCTCGCAGGGAGCAGTTGATGTTGTAGATGGTAACCGTGAAGCGACTGAAGAGCGTATACATAAATTAGAACATGCGCTATACACGAAGACATTACAGCAATTATTTAAAGTAAATAAGTAAATTCGCATGAGCCGCTCCTGTGAGGGCATTGCTCACCGAAAAAATGAATTGGAGGACCTAATCGTGACGAAACGTGCACTTATTAGTGTTTCAGATAAAAATGGTATTTTAGAATTTGCAAAAGAATTAGTAGCTCTTGGCTATGAAGTACTTTCTACTGGAGGAACAAAAAGTTTATTACAACAAAACAATGTTCCGGTAACTGCAGTAGATGAAGTAACAAACTTCCCGGAAATTTTGGATGGCCGGGTAAAAACATTAAACCCGATGATCCATGGCGGTCTATTAGGTAAGTTTGATGAGCCAAGCCATGTTGCGCAAATGAACGAACATGGCATCCGCCCAATCGAAATTGTATGTGTCAACTTATATCCGTTTGTCGAAACGATTTCAAAACCGGATGTATCTTGGGATGATGCAATTGAAAACATCGATATCGGCGGTCCGACAATGCTACGTTCGGCAGCAAAAAACCATGATTATGTAACGGTAATTGTTGATGCAAATGACTATTCTGCCGTATTGGAAGAGTTAAAGGCAGATGGAAAAACGACATTAACAACACGTCGTCGTTTAGCAGCAAAAGTATTCCGTCACACCGCTGCATATGATTCGTATATTTCCAATCATTTATCAAATGCAATTGGCGAAGAGTTCCCGGAAAACATGACGTTAACATATGAACTGAAGCAAACATTACGCTATGGTGAAAACCCTCACCAAAAAGCGGCGTTCTATGCAAAACGTTTAGGTTCAGATTTCTCGATTGCCTACGCAACACAATTACACGGCAAAGAATTATCGTACAACAATATTCAGGATGCAAATGCAGCATTGCAAATCGTAAAAGAATTTGAACTACCTGCAGCGGTTGCCGTGAAACATATGAACCCATGTGGTGTCGGAACTGGTGAAACAATCGAAGAAGCATTCAGTAAAGCATATGAAGCAGATCCAACATCGATATTCGGCGGCATCATTGCATTAAATAAAGAAGTGGACAAAGCAACTGCAGAAAAGTTATCGGGTATTTTCCTTGAAATCATTATTGCGCCAAGCTTTACTGCAGAAGCATTAGAGATTTTAACACAAAAGAAAAATATTCGTCTGTTAACTATCGATTTCGCACAGGAAAAGCAGGATCAATTCAATGTTGTTGCTGTTGAAGGTGGTTTACTTGTACAGGAGCCGGATCGTTTCGGATTTAAAGATGCAAACATTCAAGTTGTGACAGACCGTAAACCGACTGAAGAAGAGTGGGAAGCGTTAAAACTAGGCTGGGCAGTTGTGAAGCATGTAAAATCAAATGCCATTGTTGTAACGGATAAACAAATGACATTAGGTGTAGGCGCTGGTCAAATGAACCGTGTAGGCGCAGCAAAAATTGCCTTTGAACAAGCAGGAGATAAAGCACAGGGCGCGGCATTGGCTTCGGATGCATTCTTCCCAATGGGCGACACAGTGGAAGCAGCGGCAAAAGCCGGTATTAAAGCAATCATTCAACCAGGCGGCTCAATTAAAGACCAGGAATCAATCGATGCAGCGAACAAATACGGTATTGCAATGGTGTTTACAGGGGTTCGTCACTTTAAACATTAATTAATAAGTTAGCAGTAGAGAAATTATTAAATTTACGTTATAATAGAATAAAGTTTCGCTAATGTTCTGGCCGGATGTTAGCAGAAGCGTTTGCAAATGATTTATTTATTCTTCTTTCTGGCCGGGAGAGGGATAAATAAGACGATTGGGCGATTCTTGGCCGGGTCCCCATCGTAACCAAATTTTATTAACAACTGTATCGACTTTGGCCGGGAGATGCGCTGTTAATAATAAAATAATCATTGATTGTAAGATGCACAGCACTACTTTTGGTCGGGTAGCGCAGTGTAAACGACCATTAATGAAAAACGCTCGCCTAAAATTTGGCGGGCGTTTTTTTTATCCAAATTTCTATAAAAGGGGAAGCTAATATGAACATTCTTGTAATCGGTAGTGGTGGTCGTGAGCATGCGATCGCGAAGCAATTCAATAATGCACCATCTGTACAAAAGGTATTCGTAGCACCAGGAAATGACGGAATGAAACAGGATGCACAAGTTGTTGCGATTGATGCACTAGATTTCGCAGCACTTGCACAGTTTGTAAAAGAAAATGATGTAGCTTTAACATTTGTAGGGCCAGAGCAGCCATTAGCAGAAGGAATCGTTGACTACTTCAATGAGCAAGGCTTGGTTATTTTCGGTCCAACGAAAGCAGCGGCAAAAATCGAAGGTTCGAAGTCTTATGCAAAAGAGATTATGAACAAATATAACATTCCGACGGCAGCGCATGAAACTTTTACGGAAGCGGATAAAGCGGTTGCTTATATTAAAGAGCAAGGTGCTCCGATTGTAATTAAAGCGGACGGATTAGCGGCCGGAAAAGGTGTCATTGTCGCGATGACAGAACAAGAAGCAATTGAAGCTGTGGAAGATATGATCGGCAACCAGCGTTTCGGGGATTCTTCGTCCCGTGTTGTTGTGGAAGAGTTCCTCGATGGTGAAGAATTCAGCTTCATGAGTTTTGTACATAAAGGGCAAATATACCCAATGGTCATTGCACAAGATCATAAACGTGCATATGATGGCGATAAAGGACCAAATACAGGCGGAATGGGTGCTTATTCACCAGTACCGCAAATTTCTGAGGACATTGTGAAAGTTGCGTACGACACAATCGTAGAGCCAACTGTAAAAGCAATGGATGCAGAAGGTGTATCATTCACTGGAATTCTGTATGCAGGCTTAATTTTAACTGCCAAAGGCCCCAAAGTAATTGAGTTCAATGCACGTTTTGGTGACCCGGAAACACAAGTTGTGTTACCACGTATGGCTTCAGACTTCGGTGAATTTATGATGAGCTTAATGAACGAGCAGCCATATGAGTTACAGTGGAAAGAAGAGGCTATGCTAGGGGTTGTTGTTGCGGCTGAAGGCTATCCGGGTGATGTGGAAAAAGGCAATGCACTTCCGGAACTTTCGGATATTGAACTGCCGGTATTCCATGCGGGGACAAAGCTTGAGGGCGACCGGTTCATCGGTAACGGTGGCCGTGTGTTGTTAGTGGCGTCAGAAGCAGCCACGTTAAAAGAAGCGCAGGAAAAAGTATATGCTGAACTTGCAAAGAAAGGATGGACGAATTTCTTCTTCCGCAAAGATATTGGTTGGAGAACATTTAAATAAAGGAGAGGCGATACGTGCAGACGTGTCGCCTTTTCTACTATCTAAGCTGTCTGTTATATATCACCTTTTTTATGTTTCTCAATCTCAATGGCGAGCAATAGTAACTTGTCATCAAACTCATCCAGTATACGTAGTTTTTCATCAAGCTCTGTTTCAAAACTGGTTGCTTGAATGAATAAATTTTGGAGCTGGTTTTCAAGGTTGATTCGGGTGATCGTTTGTTCATCAGTTGGAGAATAATTATTATGTTCAGGCTCTTTTATTTGGACCATTTCTTCAAGGGTAGAATGAATTTCATCATTTTTATCTTTAATATGCTTTAACAGATCGTGCTGTTGATTGATCGTATCACGTAGAGAAAGTAATTGTTCATTGTTGCTGTTCATGAAAGAACGCAGCAAATGATCCAGTTCTTCTACGGCCTGTATATAGTTTTCTGAACGGGCAGCAGGATTTTCGGTATTAGCTGTTTTTTCGATTGTTTCTTTTAATTGTTTGTTTTCTTTCTGTAAGTTTTCTTTTTTTTCCACTAGTGATTCAATGGAAGTAATCAGTTTTATTCTTTGCTCTTCACGTAATTGAATATTTTCATGCAGCTCGCTAAGCTCTTTTTCAAAACTTTTCCTCAGCATCATTAATTCCAATGAAAGTTCTTTTTTCTCGTTTACTAACTGACTCAGTTCCTGCTCAAGACTATTTACCATTGAATAATAGTCCACGCTTTGTAGGGTGGATATTTCGTTTTGATATTTTGCGATTTCTGATTTTAAAAAGATGATAGTTTGCTGTAATTGAAGTACGTCCTTATTTTTCACGCTTTCAATATCCACATGGATCCTCCTTTCAAGTCATATCTTTCAGTAAGCCTATAATCTCCTGAAACTCTTTTTCATTTTCATTGATGAGCTGGTTTATTTTTTCAACAGCTTTTTTTTCTTCTTCTTCATTGACAGGGTATGATGCTTCATATTTATTGTTTGATAATAAATAAGCTAATAATAAATTGAGTGAACTTTTTTCCAGAAAAATAAAGCTATTATTATTTTCCTGGAGCTCATCTTTTATCGATGAAAAATGTTCTTTCATGAATTGCTTTAATATCTTTTCAATTGTTAGTACTTCGGATTCTTCTTGTTTATCTTCAAATTCGTTTATGATGTTTCCTCCTGTTCCAAATGAATGACACTTAAATTAATAGGGTTTACAACAGCAATCCCATCTTGAAACTGATCACAATAAGTAAAGCCTGTAATGCTTCCAGCGTAAGATTTATTTGGGGACCATCTTATCTGGAAATTTGTAAATGAAATGATTTCATTCGGTTCGATTGATGTTTTGCTAATTGGTTTAAGCCAGTATTCGTTTTTGTTTGGCGTTTTTGAGAAACGCAACCATTCATTCGGTCCTTTTAGTCTTTGTTGGAGCTGTTCATGTACATACCGACCACTAAATGAAAAAGGTGATGATTCAGGCAATGTTATACAAATAGAAGGGTTTAGTAATGGTTCATTACCGATATTGTAAATATGATAAGAGCCTAAACATAAACTCTCCTGATCTAATTGATGGGATATATTAAAAGTGGAAGTGAAATAGCTAATAACCTTGGTGTTGTTGGAATTAGGAAGTTTTTCGATGAGTTCCTTTATTTCGTGGAGATAGGTTTGGGTTTGATTTTGCAGCGTATTTAACTTTATTTCGAAAGGGTGGGAGCTTTTGGGCACTGGAAATGCCTCCTCCTTACGGTTAAATTTTATTTGCTTATGTAAGCAAAATAAAGAAAGGGTGTTTCTCCCTTTCTTTATTATATGATGATGAAGTTGGTGATAACACTGATTCATAATATTATGGGAAAACAACAGCACAGTTGTTAGGGCGAGATGCTGGTGAACAAGCAAATGGTAAATCTGCTCGTGGTTCACAGTAGTCAGCCAAAAATTCTACTGTCACTGGGAATGTTGATTGAATGCTTTGGCAAACTGCGATTGAAAGTGATAGATTCTCAAATGAAATTGTACCGTCCCCATTGTTGAAGAATGGACCAGTTGAGCATACGAAGCAATCAAGATCTGTATATGTTACATCAACATTTGTCCCTTTAGGTGCACACATTACAACATGTTCGCAGCGTGAAATATCAAAGCCGTTACTTGTGTAAGTTGTTCCGTTTGCTAACGTAATGCAAATTGTCACAGTGAAGTTCTTTTGAATCATAAGCTGTTGTAAATAAACAGATGTTCCGTCAATCGTAAATGTACGATTTTCACGGCTCATAATAACAACAGGGTTTACTGCTGCTGGTACTACTTGGCATGTAACTTGAGCTCCTCCGACAACTGCATCTACTGGTAAACCTGGAAACGTAATTGGGCTTGTTGGAGTGAACTCAAAAGACATATCTTTCACAACCCAGTCATACACCTTTTCCACATTAATACAGATTAGTTCTTGTTGCGATGGCATTTGTTCCTTCATGTTCTTATCACCTCCTTCTATATTTTTATCTTTCGTTTGTATTTTATGACGCTGAAATAGAAGTGCATAGGCAAAGAAATAGTTTGGCTGTTGGGAATTCTGTAATTAGGTTACCTTCACAAATTAGTAGATCAAAGCCCATTTTTGTGACTTTATAATTAAAAACAACAGCAAAGGTGAAGTGTTTGTCACATACCTCAGTTAACGTCAATAAAATATGAAGAGATGCGGATTGAAAGGGGTGAATGAAATGGAAGAATCCACAACCTATACTCTCCAGGAAATTGAAAAGTTGAAATTAAAAATCTCTGGGTACAGAAATACATTGATGACATTGAAAATGGGGACATCGTTTGAAGATTTCCAAATGATGAAAAATGAATTTGAAGCATTAAAAAGCCAATTAACATATATAGAAGGCTTAACAAAAACAATGGAAGAAAAACAACAAACTCAAACTGTAATTTATGAAGAGCAAGCAAAACAATTTGAAATGCAGATTGCTTCATTGAATAAGACGGTTGAAAAAATGGGTAAGGAAATTGTATTAATATCGAAGAAGTTAAATAATGTTAAAGAAGAAAAGGTGGAAGAGGAAAAGAAAGCGCAGCCGTTAGCAGAAAAATCTAATGCTCCAAAGCCTGATAGTACGATGAAATATCTTCAGAACGGGACTCAGGAAAATGTACCTGCACCGGCGCTACCGAATCAACCATCGTATATGCAGTTGAGAAATTTAACAAATCAAGTCATCCAATTGCAAAAAGAGGATGAAAAGACGAAACCAGAAGAACATATAGAATATAAAGCTGATCAAGTTGATGAACGCTATTTTAATCAGCGTTATTTCCAAACAATCAACCATCCACCACAAAATGTAAGTAGAAATTCTTTGAATAAAGCTTCACTCAAACCAAATAAGTCGTCAAAGGGTGAAGCAACCTTTTTACCGACTTTAAATAAAGTCTCTAACTTATTTGAGCCAGAGAATGGACCCGAAGAAACGCCTCCATCTCTAATTAAGAAAGTTAGTGAAAGTAGTATCGTAAGTCCTGAACTTCATGAAGTTAAGTTGGTAGTTGAAAAATTACAACCAGTCGATTTAAGTGAAATAAATGAAGGCAGTTCAATGCGGGAAGAGCAGATGGAAAGTATTGAATTAACGGTTGAAGAAAGTACGGATAATTCAGATTCTGGAGAAGAAAAGACGAAGAAACAGCGGAATTCCTCGTTCTTTAATATTTTTCGAAAATAAATAGAAAAGCTTTATAAAATCATCCTAGTGTTAGGATGATTTTATTTTTTTTGCCTGAACAAGCTGTCGATTCGCTCAAGTAAAAAACTGAATTACAAAATTTGATTACTAGTTAATTGCCCTTTGATTCTATTGATTGGTGAATAGAATAATTGCGAAGGAGGTGAAAAATATGTGTATGTGTTCTAAAAGTATGAATATTGGTAATTTACATCCATGTGGATCAAACTGCGTTAACTTAGGACCATTCAGAGCTGTAAGACCGGGTTGTACACCACCAAATACAGGGTCAATCATTCCATTCTCTTCTGGTATTACGCCAGTGGTATTAACTACGCTTGTTGGGGGATTAGTGGGTACAACAAGTTTAATTGGATTTGGTACTGCGGTTCCTGGAATTACAATTGTAGGGAATACAATTGACCTATCAGGTGTTGCTACTGAAGCTTTCGCAGTTCCACGCAATGGTAGTATTACAGCAATCTCCGCATCATTCACTGCACTAGCTGCCGTTGATCTTGGTTTAGGATCTGTATCGGTTACTGCTCAAATTTACCGTGCACCTGCAGGAAGTTCAGTATTCACTGCTACAAATGCTAGAGTTACGCTGACACCGCCATTTACAGGGCTTATAACTCTTGGCCAAACATCATATGGATCATCAAATGTGCCACCGGTTCCTGTAGCACAAGGTGACCGTTTATTAATGGTTTACTCAATTGCCGGAACAGGAGTTACATTAGCTGCTGCACTGACAGGTACGGCAAGTGCTGGTATTACAATTTCATAAACGCATAAAAGTTATTACTGAAACCCAAAAGCGCTATATTTAACCAATATAGCGCTTTTTTATTGTGTATACGTATTACATAAAATTATTCAACATACCCTAGATCCACCTCTTAATCATTGACGGGCATCATTTCGTTCATTTGTTCTGATTTGGCCATTGCAACTACTGGACAATATTGATAATATCCTTCCGCCACTTTCATCGAACCGGCAAGAATCATCATACGGCCAACTGTACATTGAGGTTTATGAGCGATTCTCCCAACACCGAATGCGGTCATTGCAACACCGCACATCATACGGATAAAAGCGTTTGTTTCAGAAATATTGGGGGTTAGCAATTATACTTCACTCCTTTTTTTAGAAAATTTAAAAATTATTTTGGAAACACTTTGCTTTATGAAAGTGCTATGTTACGATTAATTCACCAAAAGGAATATTGTAGCAATTGACTACATAAAGCAAAATATATTGAATTAAGTATGTGTTATTCTTTTAAATCGATACGCATTAATCTAGCTTCAGCAGCTGTTAAAGACAATTGCTGAAGCTACTTGAATCGCAGCAGTATATTTTTTAGAGCTGGTATAAGTATCTTGGAAAAGTTATGAGCGTCCTTATATTATGGTAGAAAAGTTGAAAGGAGTGCAGAATATGCCGGAAATTAGTTGGAAGTTAAGTAATATTCGAGAGCAAGTGAGTATCATTGATGGGCATGCTGCTCCGAGTCTAGTTTTAAAAAATGCAAAGTACTTACATAGTATGATGAAAAGTTGGGTAACAGGAAACATCTGGATATCCAATGACCGCATCGTTTATGTCGGGAAGGAACTGCCTGCAAGTGTAGAAGGGACAGAGGTTATTGATCTGGCCGGAAAAGTAGTAGTACCAGGTTATATTGAGCCGCATGTACACCCTTTTCAATTATACAATCCCCATAGCTTTGCAGAATTCAGTGCACAGACAGGCACAACTACATTCATTTCAGACAATATGACACTTGTTTCATTAATGAAAAATAAGAAAGCGTTTTCTTTTATGGATGAGCTTGCTAAATTGCCATTTTCATTTTACTGGTGGAGTCGCTTCGATTCACAAACGGAGCTTGAAAATGAAAGGGAACTATATTCAAATGCCTCCGTATTGGAATGGCTTGACCGTCATGACGTACTGCTCGGCGGGGAACTTACAGGATGGCCTCGTCTGATGCGCGGGGATGATCAAATGCTCTACTGGATTCAGGCAGCTAAGCATAAGGGAAAAAAAGTCGAAGGGCATTTACCGGGAGCATCCGAAAAAACGTTGGCTAAAATGCGTTTACTAGGAGTCGATGGTGACCATGAATCAATGACGATTGAAGATATCGAAGCACGTTTGCAGCATGGTTATGCTGTTACTCTCCGTTATTCTTCAATTCGCCCGGATTTGCCGCATTTATTAAAAGCGGTTGTCGATAAAGGCTACGAAATATTTGATCAGTTAATGATGACGACAGATGGATCCACACCGAGCTTCCATGAAGATGGTGTGATGGATAAATGTATAAGGGCTGCCCTTGAAGCAGGTGTACGTCCGGTTGACGCTTATAATATGGCAAGTTATAATGTTGCGCGCTATTATAATATGACAAATCTGCATGGGCTGCTTGCTACAGGGCGTTATGCAAATATTAATATTTTGTCGGATGAATATTCTCCGACACCTGAAGCAGTCATTTCAAAAGGAGTATGGCTAAAGCGCGACAATAATGATTTGAAAGCATTCCCGGAAGTAGACTTATCACTATTCGGTGATTTGAAAATTGATTTTGATTTGCATGAAGGAGATTTTCAATTTTCGATGCCGATTGGCGTTGAAATGGTGAATGATGTTATTACGAAGCCTTATAGTATAAAAAATCTCGGACATCATCATCATACCTTATCTACAGAACATGATGAAAGCTATTTAATGCTTGTCGACCGAAACGGGAAATGGCGCATTAATACGATGATTAAAGGATTTGCTACTCATGTAAAAGGCTTTGCTTCATCGTATTCAAATACTGGAGATATAATTTTAATCGGAAAATCGATGCACGATATGCAGCGTGCGTTCCGAGAACTGAAGAAAATGAATGGCGGGATTGTGCTTGTTGAAGATGATCAAATCGTAACAAGTATTCCTTTGACATTGGCCGGCTCTATTTTCGATGGGACAGTTAATGAAGTAATTCCGCTAGAACTGGCATTGAAGAGTGCTTTGAAAAAACGTGGTTATCACCATACAGATGCAATTTACACATTGCTGTTTTTACAATCGACACATTTACCATATATTCGAATTACGACGCGTGGGATTTTTGATGTCATGAAAAATAAGGTTATGCTACCTGCTGTAATGCGATAAACCTATAAAAGTGAGAGGAGTAGCACGATGAAACGCAGTATATTTATGTTAGCATTATTAGGTATAACCTTAACGACAGGTTGTTCCGATAAAGAACGAACAGAGGAGCCTGTTGTAGAGATAGAAGAAACAGAAGTAGAGGAAGATATTATTGTTGCGGAAGCGGAAGAAATACTGCCATTTGTTACACCATTTACAGGGGAACGTGTAGCAGAAGAAGTGACGATGCGTCCAATACTTGCAACGATTAATAACCATCCGCAGGCACGTCCTCAATCTGGACTTGCACAGGCGGATATTATATATGAAATGCTGGCGGAAGGTGATGTGACACGCTTTTTAGCACTTTACCAGTCCGAACTTCCTGAATCTATCGGACCGATTCGCAGTGCGCGGTCGTACTTCATTGATATCGCAAAAGGACTGGACGCATTTTATATTGCACACGGATACAGTCCTGAAGCGAAATCGATGCTTGCACAGAGAGTTGTCGATAATATAAATGGAATGCACTATGATGGTACTTACTTTAAACGTTCATCAACACGGGTCGCTCCACACAATTCCTATATTTCGGGCGAAAATGTAAAGGCCGGTGCCGAAAAAGTAGGGACTTCACTACTTTATCAGAAAAAAGTGTCCTACCCATTTTATGAAGCCGAAGATAATGTTAAAATAGGAACAACGGCTAATGAAGTATCGATGAAATACAATAATAGCGGTTCATTTAACAGTCAGTATGTTTACAATGCCGAAACGAATCAGTACAAGCGTTATTCTGCAAATGTAGAAACAATCGATTACGAAACAAATGAATCCATCGAATTAGCCAATATTTTATTTTTTGAAATGCCTCATCGAATTGTAGACAATGCGGGTCGACGCGAAATTACAATTACGGGTGGTGGCAATGCGTATGTAGCTCAAGCGGGGACGATACGTGAAGTGAAATGGGAAAATGCAGATGGCCTGCTGGTGGCAGTCGAAGAAGATGGATCGGAAGTAAAGTTAGTTCAAGGAAAGACATGGATACATTTCGTACCAACATCTCCAGGTTTAGCGGCATCTGTTATATATTCAGAGTAGAGAGGAAATGGTGGGCACATGCAAATTGAAAAAATTCGCGGTCATCAAACAGATCAGTTGTTTAAAGCTGTCCTAGAGTTAAAAGATATTGAGGAATGCTATAAATTTTTCGATGACTTGTGCACGATTAGTGAAATTCAGTCGTTGGCACAGCGATTTGAAGTTGCACATTTATTACGTTTGAAAAAAACGTATGAAACAATTAAAAAGGAAACAGGTGCGTCAACAGCAACAATTTCCCGTGTACGCCGTTGCTTTGACTACGGAAATGACACTTATGATGAAATGCTGGGCCGTCTTTATCCAGACGAAAAGCCATTTACGTCAAAGTAAAGAAGCGCCCAATCATAAATATATGAGCAAGCTTAAAAGACTGAGCAGATTTATCCGCTCAGTCTTTTAATATTTCATCGAATTTCGTTATACTAAGAGATGGTCAATAAAAACTAAGATAATGAAAAGTTCAATATAAAAATTTTGAGAATAGGTGGATATATTCATGGAATATTTAAACTGGAGACATGTATTTAAACTGGACCCTGCAAAGGAAATTTCGGATGAGGCATTAGAGCAGATTTGCGAATCGGGTACGGATGTTATTTTAGTTGGCGGGACAGATGATGTGACGTTGGATGGCGTTTTGGATTTGCTCGTCCGTGTCCGTCGTTTTTCAGTACCGATAGCGCTTGAAATTTCAAATGTCGATAGCATTACACCAGGATATGATTATTATTTCATACCGTCCGTGTTGAATAGTCGAGATACAAAATGGGTGAAAGATATGCATCATGAAGCGATTAAAGAATACGGCGATGTACTGATTTGGGAAGAGCTTGTAGCGGAGGGCTACTGTATATTGAATCCGGATTGTAAAGTAGCACAAGTAACAGATGCGAAAACGGATTTGACGGTGGAAGATGTTGTGGCATATGCACGAATGGCCGAAAACTATTTTAAATTGCCGATTTTTTATTTGGAGTACAGCGGTGCATATGGTGATATCGAGATGGTGAAGGCAACAGCCGAAGTATTAAATGAAACAAAGCTCTTCTACGGAGGCGGCATTACGTCCGTAGAACAGGCGAAGGAAATGGCTGCACATGCTAATACCGTAGTTGTCGGAAATATTATTTATGATGACTTAAAAGCGGCATTAAAAACCGTACAAGCAGTAAAAAGTGTTATATAATAGGAACAAACGTTCTTTAGATAGGAAGGTGCAATATGGAGCATATAGCAAAAAATTTAGTAGCGGGAATGAATCCACAGCAAGCTGAAGCGGTGAAATCAACAGAAGGCCCGCTTCTAATTATGGCAGGGGCCGGCTCTGGGAAAACACGGGTACTGACACACCGTATCGCCTATTTAGTGGTTGAGCGTGAAGTGTACCCTTCGAAAATTTTAGCCATTACGTTTACAAATAAAGCTGCCCGCGAAATGCGTGAGCGAATTGACGGGATTTTAGGAAACGGAACAACGGAAAGCATGTGGGTATCCACATTCCACTCGATGTGCGTACGCATTTTGCGACGTAATATTGACCGGATCGGTTATTCGAAAAGCTTCTCGATTCTAGATAGTTCAGATCAGCTGACGGTAATAAAAAATATATTGAAGCAGGATAATATCGATCCGAAAAAATATGATCCGCGTGCAATTTTAAATACGATCAGTTCGGCAAAAAATGAATGTATTACTGTGGACGGCTTTGAAGCGAACATGAATCCGCATAATCCATTTGAAAAGATTGTCGCACAAGTATATAAAGGCTATCAGAAACGATTAAGACAAAATCAAAGTCTCGATTTTGACGATTTAATTATGCTGACAATCCGTCTATTTAACGAAGCGCCGGATGTGCTTGAGTTTTACCAAAACAAATTCCAGTACATTCATGTTGATGAGTATCAGGATACCAATAAATCCCAGTATCTACTCGTGCAATTATTGGCGAAGAAATTCCGCAATATTTGTGTCGTAGGGGATTCGGACCAATCGATCTACCGTTGGCGCGGTGCCGATATTTCGAATATATTATCGTTTGAAAAAGATTACAAAGAAGCAAAGGTAATTATGCTCGAGCAAAACTACCGTTCCACTAAGCGTATTTTACAAGCGGCAAACAGCGTCATTGAAAAAAATAAAGACCGCTATAAAAAAGTACTGCGGACAGAAAATCCGGAAGGCGAAAAGATTCAGCTTTACAAAGCCGGCAATGAGCAGGATGAAGCGCAGTATGTCGTACGTACGATTCAAAAGCTTATGAAGGACGAAGATTACAAGCTGGATGATTTTGCGATTTTATATCGTACAAACGCACAGTCACGTGTAATCGAGGATGTGCTCGTAAAATCGAATATGAACTACCAGATCGTTGGCGGCACAAAGTTCTATGATCGAAAAGAGATTAAAGATTTGCTTGCTTACTTGCGTTTAATTGCAAACAATGACGATGACTTGTCGCTGGCGAGAATTATCAATGAACCAAAACGTGCGATTGGTGCGACTTCATTTGATAAAATGCTTGTCTATGCGATGGAACGCGACCGTTCAATTTTCGATGCGATGGGTGAGCTTGTATTTATGGGGCTTTCAGGGAAGGCAGCTACTTCCGCTGAAAATTTCTACAGTATGATTCGTTCATTAAGTGAACGTCAGCAAGAATTATCGGTAACAGAGATTGTGGAAGAAGTGCTTGAAAAATCAGGATACCGTCAAATGCTGAAAGCGGAAAAATCGATTGAAGCAGAAAGCCGCCTGGAAAATATCGAAGAGTTTTTAACGGTAACACATGCTTTTGAAGCGCGCAGTGAAGATCAGTCATTAGTAGCATTTTTAACAGACCTTGCACTAATAGCTGATATTGATTCTTTAGATGAAGAGGAAAAAGCAAAAGGTACGATTATTCTAATGACGATGCATGCTGCAAAAGGACTGGAATTCCCTGTTGTGTTCATTATCGGAATGGAGGAAAATATATTCCCGCATTCACGTTCATTGGAAAGTGAAGATGAAATGGCTGAAGAACGACGCTTAATGTATGTCGGTGCGACTCGGGCAGAGCAGCGTCTTTACTTGTCGTGTGCGGGCTCTCGTACAATTTTTGGCCGTACAGGCTACAATGCCCCATCACGTTTTTTACGCGAAATTGATGAAAATGTGTTAGAGCAAGTTTCAAAAGCAAATACTACATCATATCGTGATGATTCATTACCGTTTAAATCGAACCGTTATGACCGTATGCCGAAGCGTTCATTAGGAAGTGTGCAGGCACCTGCTTCCCAAACGTCACGTCTGAATTCTACTGGCGGAGATAAGTTTGATTGGAAAGTAGGCGACAAAGCTGCCCATGGTAAATGGGGTGTCGGTATGGTAGTAAGCGTAAAAGGTGAAGGTGATGGAATGGAACTGGACATCGCTTTCCCATCACCAACTGGAATAAAACGTCTACTAGCGAAATTTGCGCCGATTACGAAAGCTTAGGAGGAACATTTGATGAATGAAATAGAACAAAGAATTGCGGAATTGAACAAGCTTCTTCATGAGTATGGCTATGCGTATTATGTATTGGATAGACCGGTAGTAGAAGATAGTGTATATGATCAGCTTTTACATGAACTTATCGCATTAGAGGAAGCAAATCCGGAATTTATTTATCCTGATTCTCCTACTCAGCGTGTCGGTGGCATGGTATTGGAAGGCTTTAAAAAGGTAACGCATGAAACAGCAATGCTTAGTTTGTCGAATGCTTTCAATGAAGAAAATCTGCGTGATTTTGACCGGAAAATCGAGCAGGCAATCGGTAAAAATTACTCGTATGTATGTGAGCTGAAAATTGATGGTTTGGCCATATCTCTGCGCTATGAAAACGGGATATTTGTACAAGGTGCTACACGTGGTGACGGAACAGTAGGGGAAGATATTACAGCCAATCTGAAAACAATCCGTGCCATTCCTTTACGTTTAAAAGAACCAGTGACATTAGAAGTTCGCGGCGAAGCCTATATGCCCAAAAAGTCTTTTGAGAAACTGAATGAACGTCGTGCTGAAAATGGCGAGGAGCTATTTGCAAATCCTCGAAACGCGGCAGCAGGATCGTTGCGTCAATTAGATCCGAAAATTGCGGCAAGCCGAAATTTATCGACGTTTATATATGCAGTTGGCGGGGATGGAGAAAGCTATGGCATAGACGGGCATTGGGAAATGCTCAAGTATTTGGAGGAGCTAGGTTTTCCATCAAATAAAGAACGTGAGTATTGCGAAACTATTGAGGACGTTTTGGCGTTTATAGAAAAGTGGACAGAAGCGCGCCCAAATTTATCGTATGAAATTGATGGTATCGTTATCAAAGTGAATCGCTATGCCCATCAGGATGAGCTTGGCTTTACAGCAAAATCGCCGCGCTGGGCAATTGCCTACAAATTCCCAGCTGAAGAAGTTATAACAAAATTATTGGATATTGAACTGACGGTAGGTCGCACAGGGGTTATTACTCCAACAGCGATTTTAACACCGGTGCTTGTTGCGGGGACTACTGTGAGCCGTGCGTCATTGCACAATGAAGACCTGATCCGTGAAAAGGATATTCGAATCGATGATACGGTCATCGTACGAAAAGCAGGGGATATTATTCCGCAAATTGTGGGAGTTGTTCTGGAGCAGCGACCGGATGACGCCGTACCATATAAAATGCCGACACATTGTCCTGCGTGTGAAGAAGAAGTGGTACGTATTGATACCGATGTAGCATTGCGCTGTGTGAATCCGCAATGTCCTGCGCAAATTGCGGAAGGTGTGAAGCATTTCGTATCACGCAATGCAATGAATATCGACGGTCTTGGCGAAAAGGTAGTAGAACAGCTGCTTCGCGAAGGCTATATTCAAGATGTAGCTGGACTATATGAACTTACAGTAGAGCAGCTGATCAACCTGGAGCGAATGGGACAAAAATCAGCGACGAATTTAGTTGAAGCGCTTATTCAGTCAAAAGAAAATTCCCTGGAACGATTACTGTTCGGTCTTGGCATCCGCCATGTTGGGGAAAAAGCAGCCAAGATTTTGGCAGCTCAGTTTGAAACAATCGATGCACTAATGGTCGCTACTGAAGAGGAATTGAAAGATATTCATGAAATTGGCGATAAAATGGCCGAATCGATTGTAGCGTATTTTGCAAACGAGCAAGTACAACAATTAATCGAACGCCTAAAAGGATTTGGCTTAAATATGTCCTATAAAGGCAAGAAAATTGTCGTGGAAGCAGGGGCAAATCCTTTTGCAGGAAAAACAATTGTACTGACAGGTAAATTGCAGCAATTGACACGTAACGAAGCAAAGGCGAAAATAGAACAGTTAGGTGGTACGGTTGCAGGGAGTGTCAGTAAAAAAACAGACCTTGTAATAGTCGGAGAAGATGCAGGCTCGAAGCTTGAAAAGGCTCAAAGCTTAGGCATTGAAATTTGGGATGAAGTGCGCCTAATCGAACAATTAATATAGTAAAGGGGACTTGCTCTCATGAAACGTTATCGCTGGATACCTGCGGTAATTGTAGCGGCGATGTTGTCAGCGTGTGCACCAAACCTTACACCTGATACAGAACTGACGCAAGAATCAGATACAGAACAAGCTGTGGAAACAACAATTATCCCGAACATGCAAATAAACGATAAATTTTATCGCGTATTGATTCCTTATAAGGAAAGTGCAAGTCGTGGTTTAGTTGTTTCCAATATTTATACGAAGTACGATATGAAGGAAGTCGAAACAGGCTTAATGCGTATTTCGCAAAATCATTTCGATACGGAAAACTATTATTTCCAGGAAGGTCAGTATTTAGATGAGAATACATTGAAATACTGGTTAGCCCGTCCAAATCAAACAGAAGACAAAGGACCGGAGTACCAAGGTCTAAACCCGTCAAGTGTGGATGAGGCGACAGGCAAGGAAATGGATCCGACTGTAAAAGCGACAGAAGCTCCGGTTTATTTGGCACATATTGTGGAACAAAATTATTTAACAAAAACAGATGAGAACAAAGTAAAACTGGCTGGTGTTTCAATCGGTTTAGCGTTAAATTCAGTTTACTATTATCAAAAAGAGCAGTATGGGGAATTTTTTGAACAAAAAATTCCTGATGCAAAAATAGAAGCAGAAGGTAAAAAAATAGCGCAGGAAGTGATCAATCGTTTGCGTGCCCGTCCGGAGCTGGCAGATGTTCCGATTGTCATTGGTTTATTTAAACAAGCTGAAAGAAATGCGATTGTACCGGGGACATATACTGACTATAACTTCGCGGATAAAGGAAAAACAGAATTGGGTGAGTGGAAAGCAATCGATGAAAAATACGTTACTTTCCCGATGAGTTCGCCGGATGATGTATACCGTGACTTGAATACGAACTTCCAAAACTTCAAGCAGGATGTCGACAAATATTTCTCGAACTTCACGAGTGTGTTTGCCACTGGATTTTATCAAAACAAAAAAGTTCAGAAGCTTGATATCGAAATCCCGATCCAGTTTTACGGAACGGCTGAAATTACAGGATTTACACAGTATTTGACCGGTTTAATGCTTAATCATTTACCTCTTGACCTGTATATTTCGGTGAGTATTACTTCTGTTAACGGACCGGAAGTGCTAATTATTAAAGAACCGAATGAAGATAAGCCTTTTGTTCATATTTATGAGTAAAATCCCCCGGAAAATACCATACTTTTACGAGTGTGGTATTTTCTTTTTGCACAGGATTTCTACTTCACTACGTTAATGCGTTAATTTGGCGAAAAATCGTCATAAGTGGGGGATTGTTTGCTGGATTTTTTCCTAAAGCGGAGATTTTTACAAGGAAAAATGTTATCATTATGGGCATGGTTTATGTAGAATCAGCGGGTATCCAAAACAATCACTGACTCCACATATAGACCCGGCGGATGATCCGATTTTGCCGAGGTATATTTGATTCGATAACTTGGAGGTGTAACAAATGGCAAACATTTCGAAAGAAGAAGTAAAACACGTAGCACACTTAGCTCGCCTTGCTATTACAGAAGAGGAAGCAGAGAAATTTGCTGAACAACTAGGGAAAATTACTGATTTCGCAGAGCAGTTAAATGAACTAGATACAACAAATGTAGAACCGACTTCACATGTTTTACCTTTAGTGAACGTACTTCGCGAGGACGTAGCAAAAGAAGGCTTACCTCTTGAAAAAGTAATGCTGAACGTAAAAGAACAAGAAGCAGGTCAAATTAAAGTACCATCAATTATGGAGTAATAGGAGGAACCACTCGCATGACAGTATTTGAGCGCACATCAGCACAATTGCAAGAGAGCTTAAAGTCGGGTGAACTAACAATTGCGGATTTAACAAAAGAAGCGTTTGACCGCATTGAAAAGTTGGACGGCGAAGTACAAGCTTTCTTAGCATTAAATAAAGAACAAGCAACTGCAAAAGCAGCTGAGTTAGATCAAGTTCCTTTTGAGGAGCGCGGTCCATTATTCGGTATGCCGATTGGCGTAAAGGATAACATCGTAACAGAAGGATTGGAAACAACTTGTGCTTCTAAAATTCTGGAAGGCTTTATGCCAATTTACGATGCAACAATCGTAAAAAAATTACGTGATGCAGGCATGGTCACTGTTGGTAAATTGAACATGGATGAGTTCGCAATGGGTTCTTCTAACGAAAACTCTGCTTATAAAACAACTAAAAACCCATGGAACCTTTCGCATGTGCCAGGTGGTTCTTCAGGTGCATCTGCAGCAGCAGTTGCAGCGGGTGAAGTACCATTTTCACTAGGTTCTGATACGGGTGGATCAATCCGTCAACCAGCAGCTTACTGTGGTGTTGTAGGAATGAAACCTACATACGGTCGTGTATCTCGTTTTGGTTTAGTTGCATTCGCATCTTCTTTAGACCAAATCGGACCAATTACACGCAATGTAAAAGACAATGCATTATTACTTGAAGCAATCTCAGGTGTAGACGAAATGGATTCTACTTCTGCAGATGTGCCAGTACCAAACTATGCAGCCGCTTTAGACGGTAATATTAAAGGCTTAAAAATTGCTGTACCAAAAGAATTCCTAGGTGAAGGCGTTGGCGAAGCAGCAAAACAGTCAGTGCTTGATGCATTGGAAGTATTGAAAGGCCTAGGTGCTACAGTAGAAGAGGTATCTTTACCACACTCTAAATATGCATTAGCAGCATATTACATTCTTTCTTCATCAGAAGCATCTTCAAACCTTTCTCGTTTCGATGGTATTCGTTACGGCTACCGTTCAGAAAACGCGAAAAACTTATTAGAGCTATACAAACAATCTCGTGCTGAAGGTTTCGGCGATGAGGTGAAACGTCGTATTATGCTTGGAACATATTCTTTATCAGCTGGTACGTATGATGCTTACTACAAAAAAGCACAACAAGCACGTACTTTAATTAAAGCCGATTACGACAAAGTGTTCGAAAACTACGATGTAATCATTGGGCCAACTGCACCAACACCAGCATTCGCTATTGGCGCAAACATTGATGATCCATTGACAATGTACGCAAACGATATTTTAACAATTCCAATCAACTTAGCAGGTGTACCGGCAATTTCAGTTCCATGCGGTTTTGAAAACGGATTACCATTAGGTTTACAAATTATTGGTAAGCATTTCGATGAAGAAACACTTTACCGTGTGGCATATGCTTATGAGCAACAAACAGATTTTGCTAAACAAACTCCAGCATTATGGGAGGTAAAATAAAATGAACTTTGAAACAGTCATTGGTTTAGAGATTCACGTTGAGTTAAAAACAAACTCAAAAATCTTCTCTAGCAGTCCAAACCACTTTGGTGCGGAACCAAACACAAATACAACAGTAATCGACCTTGGTTATCCAGGCGTTTTACCAGTATTAAATAAACAAGTAGTAGATTACGCTATGCGTGCTTCTTTAGCATTAAACATGGACATCGAACAAGAAACTAAGTTCGACCGTAAAAACTACTTCTATCCAGATAATCCGAAAGCTTACCAAATTTCACAATTTGATAAGCCAATCGGTAAAAACGGTTGGGTAGAAATCGAAATTCCAGCTAAAGGTGATACACCAGGCTATAAAAAGAAAATCGGTATTACTCGTCTTCACATGGAAGAAGATGCTGGTAAATTAACGCATGCTGACGGCTATTCTTTAGTGGATTTAAACCGTCAAGGTACACCATTAGTTGAAATCGTTTCTGAGCCAGATATCCGCACTCCGGACGAGGCATATGCTTATCTAGAAAAAGTAAAATCAATCATTCAATATACAGGCGTTTCTGACGTACGTATGGAGGAAGGTTCTCTTCGTTGTGATGCGAACATTTCAATCCGTCCATACGGTCAAGAAGAGTTCGGTACAAAAACTGAGCTTAAAAACTTAAACTCATTCAACTTTGTACGTCGTGGTTTAGAGCACGAAGAAATCCGCCAAGCAGAAGTATTAATGGCTGGTGGCGTTATCGAGCAGGAAACACGCCGCTTTGATGAGAAAACAGGTAAAACAATCCTTATGCGTGTTAAAGAAGGTACAGATGATTACCGTTACTTCCCAGAGCCCGACTTAGTGCGTCTTTCAATTTCTGATGAATGGGTAGAGCGCGTACGTAACGAGATTCCAGAATTACCGGATGCTCGTAAAGCACGTTATGTTTCTGAATTAGGTTTAAATGATTATGATGCAAACGTACTCGTAGTAAACAAAGAGATTTCTGATTTCTTTGATGCAACTGTAAATGCAGGTGCTGATGCGAAATTATCAGCTAACTGGTTGATGGGTGATATTTCTGCATACTTAAATGCAGAACAAAAAGAGTTGAAAAATACAGCTCTAACACCGGAAAACTTAGCAGGTATGGTGAAATTAATTACGGACGGTACAATTTCTTCTAAAATCGCGAAAAAAGTATTCACTGAGTTAGTAACAAACGGTGGAGACGCAGCGAAAATCGTGAAGGAAAAAGGCTTAGTTCAAATTTCTGATCCGGAAGTAATTCGTGGTTTCGTAACAACTGTTCTTGATAATGATGCAAAATCAGTAGAAGACTTCAAAGCTGGTAAAGACCGTGCGATTAAAGCACTTCTTGGCCAAATTATGAAAGCTTCTAAAGGTCAAGCAAACCCACAATTAACAAACCAAATCTTAATGGAAGAAATTAATAAACGTTAATTTTTTTCTTAGAAGAGGGTAGGACATAACCAAAAAATGCTATTTTTCTCTATGAGAAAAATAGCATTTTTTTGCTGAGCGTTAAAAATTGATTTCCATTCCGGGACGCTTTCTGCGGGCACGGCCTTACACGAACGTCTCAGGCATCGGTGCTCCTGTCGCTACGCTTTCGTCGCAAAATAAATTTTTGCTGTTCCCGCAGGAAGCTTTGCTTGTAGCGAAAGGCGTAGCCGTCAGCTGGTATTTTAACAGTGCGAAAGGTGATACCGTCAGCACGAACACTCGCCCTTCATTCCAATCAATTTTCCAAAATATCCGTTTCTTAATAAAGAGTTTTGTATTTATCCAAATATAATTCTACTTCTATCCCCATCTCTTTGTATTTTTAAAAAGGAATTTTCTTGAAAATTGGCAAGTATAGGCTAATAATGGGGAATATAAAAGGCGAGGTAGAGGAGGGAAATGTTCATGGAAAAAACATGGTGTATTGGACCACTCCAAATTGTCCGGGAACAGCGGATAGAGGAAGATTGTTATGCTGTTATTGAAGGCAAAAAAATAGTCCGGTTTTGTAAAAAAGACGAATTACCTGTACAAATCGATTTTGTGGAAACAAAGGCAGCGTATAAAATGATGCCGGGAATGATTGACCAGCATATTCACGGAATGTCCGGTGCTGATGTTATGGACGGAACTGAAAGCAGTCTAAATACGATCAGTATGGCACTTGCAAAATACGGGGTGACTACCTTTTTAGCAACAACGATGACTGCGGCAGATACACAAATCGAGCATGTTGTACAATCGATTGCCAATACAAAGAACAATGTTAAAGGTGCCAAAATTGCCGGCATACATTTAGAAGGTCCTTTCATTAACCCGATTCAAAAAGGGGCACAGTCCGATCAGTTTATAATAAAGCCTTCTGTAGAAATATTTGACCATCTAAATGAGTCTTCCCAAAACGAAATTAAACTAATTACAATAGCAGCTGAGTTAGATGAAGGCCATAAGCTTGCAACATATTTAAAAAATAAAGGGATTGTAGCATCGATTGGTCATTCTGATGCCAAATACACTGAGACAAAGGCATTGCTAGAACAACAGCTTATTCAGAATGCCACTCATTTTTGCAATGGGATGAGGCCAATCCATCACCGGGAGCCAGGCTTGCAGGTCGCTTTACTGCAAAGTGAGTGTATGTTGGAAATTATTGCTGACGGCTTTCATATTCACTCGGACATGATTCGCTTTATTTACGATACGATTGGTGAGGACCGAATGATATTAATATCAGACAGTATGCGGGCAACCGAATTAGCAGACGGTATTTATGATTTAGGTGGACAACAAGTTCGGGTAGAAGAGGGCTTGTGTAAATTAGTCGGAAGTGATGCGCTTGCGGGAAGTACGCTCAATTTAAATAAGTCCAGAAAGAATATGAAAGAGTGGCTCGGACTATCAGATGTGACACTGGCTAAGCTGACTTCAACAAACAGTGCAAAATTGTTAGGGTTATATGAAGAAAAAGGGTCAATTGAAATTGGCAAAGATGCTGATTTTTATATTGTAAATGAAAAAGAGGATGTTGTATTAACTGTTTCAGAAGGAAAGATTATTTATGAAAATAGTAAGATTTAAAAAGGAGGGGTGGAAATGAATTTCATTAAAGGAGAGGCTGTGCGCCTTAACCCCGAGCTGAAAAAAAGTTTCTTTAAACTGGCAAACGATACTTTTGGTCTGGATTTCGAACAATGGGATGAGCAAGGGTATTGGAACGATACATATTGTCCCTATGTGTTTGAAGAGGATGGCGAAATAGTGGCCAATGTTTCTACAAGTATCGGGACGATGATTTTGGATGGCAGGCAGTATAAAGCTGTTCAAATCGGGACTGTTATGACAAATCCAAAATTCCAAGGGAAAGGATTGTCCCGTCAACTTATGGAAAAGGTGATGGAAGATCATGTGAGTGCACATATCATATACCTGTTTGCAAATAAAACTGTATTGGGCTTTTATCCGAAGTTCGGTTTTGAAACACGTATACAATCTACATTTACTGTGGATAAAAAAGATATTGAAACGGTTCATACTGAAGTGAAGAAAGTGAACCTGGATGATAAGCCTACAAGAAATGTATTTTATGAAACAACGGTGTTTAGAAAACCAGTCAGTCAGAAAATGAGTATGGTTCAAAATGAAAATATCGTGATGTTCCATGCATTGATGCAATATCGGGACTGTATTTATTATGTTCCTAAGTATCAGGCATTCGTCATTTTGAATGTAACAAGCGATTATGCTGAGTTAATCGATGTGATTTCTAAAGAGCAGGTTGATGTACAGGAAATACTCGGTTGCTTACCGATTCAATCCGAAAAAATCAGACTGTGCTTTACACCGGATAATTTAAAGATTCCTGTCATGCAAGATTTGCTCATCGATGAGGGAGCAATGTTTGTTAAAAATCAAAAAGATATTATGTATCCGAATAATTTGCTCTATCCATATAGTGGTTTGGCATAAAAAAATAGAGATCCGTAAAATCCTGCGGGTCTCCATTTTGCGGTTACTTCAATAATTTTAATGTAATATCCAAAAGCCGTTTTTTAGCTTTACGGGCAATTGGTATTCCCTCCAAGTCGAATCCGTGTGTACATCCTTGGTAAATATCAAATTGAACTTGTACACGGGACTGCTGTAGTTTATCCACAAATTCACATACTTCTTCGTAAAATAAATCGTGCGTTCCGATAAACGTATATACCGGCGGAAGCCCTTCAACATTTGCATAAAAAGGCGATGCATAAGGTGGGATGTTTTCACGATCCGGTAAATAAGCAAGCCAACTTTTTCTGTTTTTTTCGGCATTCCAAATAGCAGGTGAGGTAAATTTCTTATGAAATGACCTTTCATTTGCATCAAGCATCGGATACAACGGTAAAACCGCCGCGATTTTTGGCCCTTTTTCATCTCGGGCTTTTAATGCTACGGCCAATGCTAAGTTTCCCCCGGCACTGGCGCCACTTACGATAATTTTCGTTAGATCTATATTCAGATCGCCTGCATGTTCACTTAGCCACTTTAATAGCTCATACCCGTCGTTTAAAGCAGCAGGGTAAGGGTTTTCCGGAGCGAGCCGATATTGCGGGAGGAACACTACCGCTTGGAAGTTATGTACAAAATCTGTTACATAAGGTAAGCTGTCATCCGGACTGCCGAACACCATACCCCCGCCATGAAACCAAATAAAGCCCGGCATATTTTGTACTGCATTCTTCGGCTGTATCCGGATGACTCGTATATTTCCTATCATCATTTCTTCGATTAAACAATTTTCAAGTTGGTAGTTTTGCTCGGAATAATGGATAAATGTTCTGTTCATGATCAGTTGCTCGAATGTACGAGAATTTTTTAATTTACGATCAATACTTTCAACGAGTTCAGGGTGCAGTCCATTCATCATGTTACAGCCTCCGATACTTTCCGTTGTTCAATTTTCTTAAAGGAACGCAGAGAGAATTTCATAACGAACCAACTAAGCACACTCCCTGCAAATAAAGGAATTGCCCCCGGCATAATATTGAAAATGCCATAGATCAATATGATACATAACGCATTTAAAATGACCGTGAAAGGTGAAGTGACCGTAAATAAAAATGCTTGTTTGATTATTGCCAAAAATGCTAAATCAAAATGTACATACACTGGAAAGAAGAAAAATAAAGTTCCAAAAATTAAAAAGGCAATGATAAAAGTTGGTATGAGAAGGAATGATAAAGAATCCACCATATAAATCGCATAAAAGTCGATTGCTAAAATCAGCACAATAATATAACTAATTACCGCATATCCATTACCTCTAAGCCACTCGGTTTTATAGACTTCCCAAAATGTTTTTGTAATCGGCTTCTCAATATTAAGAAGAAATTGTCTTGTAATTGTAAATAAAGCAATCGTCGCCGGAAATATTCCGAAAACAAAAAGTCCAGTCGCAGAAAAAAATAGCCATAGAAAATTCAAGTAAATTATTTTTAATAGCTTTACACCAAAATCGTAAAACCCGTCCCAAAATGTCATAAAGTTAATAACCCCCTTGTCTTTATTATAAAATAAAAAATCTGAAAAATCGTACAATTTAAATTAAGGTCTTTTAATGGACTTGAGTTCCTCCTAAATTTTTTGTAGTCTGGAAAAAATAGCTATTTCGCTATTTTATACAAAGGAAAAATAAAAAGGGGGATGGGTTATGAGTAATACAATTTTTAAAAAGTTGGGACTGCTATTTTTAGTATTAGTGCTTTCTGTTGTAATGGCTGCATGCAGCGAAGATGAAACGACATCAACAGATGCGGATACAAATACGGACAATGGAAGCGCTAACACAGATTCAGAAGAATCTTCAGGATTATCAGGTGAAATCACAGTTTGGGCACACCCTTATACAGATGGCTCAACAGGTGAAGGAGATATGTGGAAAACATTTGCATCGGATTTTGAAGCTGAAACAGGTGTAAAGGTAAACTTCGAACAAATTCCATGGGCAAATCGTGACCAAAAAATCTTAACGGCTTTAGCGGCAGGTCAAGGTCCGGACGTATTCTATGTAATTCCTGACCAAATGCCACAATATGCAGAACAACAATTAATTTTAGATATATCGCAATATGTTACAGATGAAGATTTAAGCGGTTTTGTACCAACTGCTATCGAAGCAACAAGTTGGAAAGGCAAACAGTACGGAATGCCAATTTTACAAACAGCGGAGTCATTAATTTATAACAAAGATATTTTAACGGAGTTAGGGGTAGATGAAAACAGCCTTCCGACAACATGGGATGAATTCAAAGCTTTAGCTGAGAAAGCTAAAGCAGCTGGTTATTATGCATTCTCCTATGCTGGTGGAGGTTCTTTAAATAACACGCTTTATCCATTTTTATGGCAAGCTGGCGGTAATGTAATTGATGAAGAAAACAACATCTTAATTAACAAGCCTGAAGCGGTTAAGTCATTTGAATTAATTAACGAAATGTATACAAAGGGCTGGATTCCGCAAGATTCAATTACAGCGCTTGATCATGACTCACTTTACTTCGGCGGAAAGTTATTAGCTGTAAATGGTTCTGGTATTTCGGTAAACCGTTTATTAGCTGAGAAGCCATTTGAGTTTGTTATTGCTCCACCATTAAAAGATGCAGAGCAATTAACTTACGGTACTGTTGGTATGTTTGTAGGTTCGGCGATTTCTAAAAATCCTGAAGCCGCAGCAGAGTTCATGAAGTATATTACAAATACAGATAACCAACGTACATTCAACAATATTACACAATATATCCCGACACGTGATGAAGCGAAGGATATTTTTGATTCACAACAATACATGGCTCAATTAGCAGGCTACACAGAGTATGCGAAGCCAGGTGTGATTCACCCAGAAGGGCGTAATATTATGCCTTTAGTTCAAGCAGAAATTCAAGCAATGTTAGAAGGTAAACAATCTCCTCAGGAAGCTGCAGATAAAGCGGCAGACGCAATTGATAAGGTAATTAACAAATAATTTTAAAGGAGAGTTTGGTCGTGAAGATCAAACTCTCTCATTACTTCAAGTACAGAAAGGGTGAGGCATGTGACCTCTACAACTTCTAAACAATCACTTAGTGCACGAATTAAGAGGGAGTTAAACAAAAATCTATTAGTCTATGTCGTGCTCGTTCCCGTAATAATTCATTTTCTTATTTTTCAAATCTATCCATTTGCTTTAAGTTTTTATTTAACGTTTCATGACTGGAAAATTATTGGGGACCCTGAGTTTGTCGGGTTAAAACATTGGAAAAGTTTGTTTGATGATGAAATCGCTTGGAAAGCAATATGGAATACAGTTAAGTTTTCCATCTATTATATAGTTCCAACAATGGCGCTTGGCCTAATTTTAGCAGTAATCATTAATTCAGGAGTTAAATTTTCAGGGTTTTTTAAAGGATTGTTTTTCTTACCTGTTGTTACATCATTCGTAATTATTGCAGGTATTTGGGGATGGTTATTCCGCGGTACAGAAGATGGTTTTATAAACTATTTAATCGGTTTTGTCGGAATCAACCCACAGCTGTTTTTATCCAGTTCATCACAGGCGCTTCTCGTCTTGGCAGGATTAAGTATTTTTAAAGTAGCGGGTACAACGATGATTTACTATTATGCGGGACTACAATCCATCGACCGTCAATTGTATGAAGCGGCTCGGATTGATGGTGCAAGTCCATGGAAGATCTTCTGGAAAGTTACATTCCCGATGTTAAAGCCTATTCACTTTTACGTGGCAATTACAACAACGATTGGTTCATTCCAAATTTTCGACTCTGCGTTCTTGTTAACGAATGGGGGACCGAACTACTCAACAACGACCATCGTGTATTACTTATATCATCAAGGGTTTACAAGCTTGAACTTGAGCTATGCAGCAGTCTTATCGTATGTGTTATTCTTTATCATTTTAATTATCTCGTTAATACAACGTAAATATATCGGGAAAGATCCAAATTATTATTAAGCTGGTGCGGGAAGGAGCAGATAAATGAAAAAAGTAATCTCTTATACAGCATTAGCAATATTAGCAATCATTTTTATAATGCCGTTCATCATCATGGTGTTCGGTTCATTAAAAGAAGTGAAACAGGCACAAATTGATCCGCTGTTTTGGCTGCCGACCAATCCATCAATCCAAAACTATATAACAATTTTTACGAATGGGATTTTTATACGATGGATCTGGAACTCTATCGTTATAACTGTCATTCCTGTTATTACTCAAATGCTTTTTGCGGCATTGCTCGGTTATATATTTGCTAAAAAGCAATTTTGGGGTAAAGAGGCAATCTTCTGGATTTTCATGGCAGTCATCATGATTCCTCAACAGTTATTTATTATTCCCAAATATATTATGTTCGCCGACTTTGGATGGATTAATACATATTGGGCATTAATTGTACCTGAATTATGGGCAATCATGGGTGTATTTTTAGTACGACAATTTTTACAGGGAATACCGAAAGATTTGGAAGAGGCTGCCTATATTGACGGGGCGAATGACTGGCAAATCTTCTTCAAGATTATTTTGCCGCTATCATTCCCAGTAATTGCGACAGTAGGAACTTTTGCTTTTATTTCAAACTGGAATGACTTATTCCAGCCGTTAATTTATTTAACAAATGAAAAGATGTTTCCAGTTACAGTTGGTCTTGCCTCGATGCTCGGAAAAGAAGGGAACTTCGGTGTCGAAATGGCAGGTGCAACAATTTCATTCATACCGACATTTTTAATATTTATTTTCTTCCAACGTTATTTTACAGAAGGAATTACAATGTCAGGTATTAAGTAGGGGGCTTCTATGAAAATAGGTATGATCGGAGCAGATTCAACCCATGCAGTCGCGTTCAGTGAAAGGCTACAGAAAAAAGGTCATGAGCTATTCGCATATCGGGGTGGATCTACAATTGAAATAAGTAGAAACCGAATTGAACGAGTTTCAGCGGAGTTGCATATAAGAGGAATTCCTTTTATAAAAACACTACAGGAACTGGCAGACATTTGTGATGCGTTTATCATTACATCGGTTGATGCCTCACAACATTTCGAGCAATTTGCAGTCTTGGCTGCTTCTGAAAAACCTATTTTTATCGATAAACCATTGGCACAAAATTACGAGCAGGCCATTTCCATTATGGAACTAGCCAATGAAAAGGGAACACCTTTGATGAGCTGCTCTGCTTTACGCTTTGCTGAAGAAATTCAACTGGCAAAATCTAAAAAGAGCATTGAGGCAGTGGACATCATAACTCCACTGCCGATGCTGCAGGAATTCGACTATTACTATTATGGCATACATGCAGTGGAAATGATCAGTGCGTTAAAAGGAACATCTTTCAAAGACATAGCCGTTACCTTTAATGATCAGCAACACTTTATCTCATTAACATATCAGGATGGGACAGTATCTTCAATTAGAGGGTACTTGCAGCATCGTCAAAGTTTTCAATTTGTAACACATACTCAGCAGCAAAGTGAATGGTTTGAAATTGCTGAAGGAGATGTCCGATTTTATGATCGCCTGATTGATGCAATAGAGCAATTTTTTATAGAGAAAAAAAGTCACATTGATCTCACCGACACATTGCAGACAATCAAACTATTAGATCAGATAAAGCATATTGCCAGCACAACTTACTGATTCTTTATATCTTCTAAAAACTGAATATAATAGATGCGTTTAGGACGTCCTCGGTGAGCTACCTTTTCCTCGCCGATAATATCAACTAGTCCGGCATCCAGCCATTTTAGCAGTATCCGATTTGCGCTTCGTAACGTGATATTCAATGTTTGAGCAAGTTCTTCGGCCGTATAAATAAACTTTTGATGCTTCATAATGCGACCCATTAATTTGGATATATAGGAAGCGGACATACCGGCTTTTTCCGCCCGCTCCAATAATTTTAAATCTGTTATGACTAACGGGTACTGTTCATAGTTAATAAAAACGGTCGTATCGATTGGACCGATCACACTATTATCTTCACGCACGATATAACAAAGGTTTGGTCCGTTTTCATTTGCCTGATAGAGAGCCTGTTTGGCATGACGACCGGAATCATTTGCATTGATTCCAAAGCCGACACCGATTGTGCAATTAATTTTCAGCTCTTCTTTAAAGCGGGAAAGCAGCGGCAAATGTTTGTACCCTAATGTTTCGCGCTCAAATTGTCCACGGGTCGTAATAAAACTATATTGTAATGGATTCAGCATGATTAAATGACCATCCATTTGTTGTGTGAACTGCTGAAGTATTTGTTCCACTTTCGACTGTTCTTGTTTAGCAATCAATTCAAATTGAATCAAACCGTATACAATTTGACTTTCTTTGTTTTGTCGCCCTTTAGAGGCCAATAATACCCGTTCAAAAGCAACAATCAATTCTTGCTTTGTCGGAATTAAATAACGACATTCGATATTATGTTCACTTAATGATTCATAGACAGAGGCAATCGTAGTAACCGGAAAATAGCCTTGTTCAGCATGTTTTATATGATTTTCCAATATGGCATCAACCGTTTCGCCTTCAGAAAACACATAGTCGATTTTATGATGTAACTGATGTGTAATCGACAAGATGGTACTTTGTTGTAAAAAGTCAAAACAATACTGCTTCTGTTCATTTTGTATTTTATGGGTTAATAGCAATTCATATAGCTGAAGCGCTCTACTATTAATCTGATAAAGCTGCAAAGATGAATCATAGAATTTCAATTGCTGAAAAATATAAGGATCTGCTGCGACAAGCATTTCGTATTCATATATAAATCGCTGTAGCTCGTCCGTCATTATAAAGTCTTGTGTTAAAAAATAATGTGGTTGGATATTAGGGAATCCACGTAATGCTTCTTTAATTGTATCCTGCAAAATTTCAGGAACAATAATCCCTACTAAACTTTGTGAGGTATACGGAAGTGCCTTATTCATTATGTCTGTGCCTCCAAAAATCCATATTAATATAATTTTACAGAAAGATGTAAGAATATTCAATTTATAAAGGGGTGACCGCAATGCAAACGGTACAACAATTAGAAGAATTTATGACAAAACCTTCTGCTGCATTAGTAGAGGATATAAAAAAAATTGATGGTGATATTTTGATTTTAGGAATTGCAGGAAAGATGGGTCCTACTTTAGCAAAAATGGCGAAGCGTGCTGCTGAAGAAGCGGGGATCGAGAAACGGATCATCGGTGTGGCCAGATTTTCAAATAAAGAAATGAAAGAAGAGCTGGAATCTGCAGGGATTGAAACAATTACTTGTGATTTAATGGATGAAGAGCAACTCGCTCAGTTACCGGATATACCGAATATCATTTTCATGGCGGGAAATAAATTCGGTACAGTTAATAACGAACACTTCACATGGGCGATGAATACATACGTACCAGGTCGTGTGGCAGATAAATTTAAAAACTCAAATATCGTCGTATTTTCTTCAGGCAATATTTATCCATTTACTCCTGTAACAGCGGGCAATTGCGGAGAAGATGTAACACCGGTTCCCGTTGGTGAATATGCAATGTCCACATTAGGAAGAGAACGTATTTTTACGAATTTCTCCAATCGCTTTCATACAAAAATGCTTATGTTCCGTTTAAATTATGCGATTGATTTACGATACGGGGTTTTATTGGAAGTTGCAAAATCCGTCTACAATAATGAGCCGGTTGATGTCACGATGGGCAGTGTCAATGTCATCTGGCAAGGGGATGCAAACGAATACGCGATTCGCTCGCTAATACATTGCGAATCACCTGTAAAAATTCTGAATGTAACAGGGCCGGAAACATTGTCTGTTCGCTGGCTGGCGAAGGAGTTTGCAAAACGCTTTAATAAGGAAGCTATAATTATAGGGGTGGAACAGGAAACAGCATTATTAAATACAGCGGCCCATGCCCATAAATTATTTGGCTATCCCCGTGTATCCATTGAGCAAATGCTTGATATGGTTGCAAATTGGGTGGAATTAGATGGTGCCACATTAAATAAACCAACGCATTTCCAAGAGCGAAAAGGGGCGTTTTAAATGAATGAAGCTGTAAAAAAAGCATTGTTTGACGGTGCGTTTATTCCGGCGCATCCATTAGCGTTAAACGAAGACAAATCGTTGGATGAAGTAAGTCAGCGTGCCTTGACGAAATATTATATTGAAGCTGGTGTCGGGGGCTTGGCAGTTGGTGTTCATACGACACAATTTGAGATTCGTGATCCCCAATTCAACTTGTATGAGCGTGTTCTTTCAATTGCAATAGATGAAATGAAGAAAGCGAATGTTCCGGAATCCTTCATTAAAATAGGTGGTGTTTGCGGTCCGGTAGAGCAGGCGAAAAATGAAGCGACAATTTTAAAATCTCTTGGCTATGATTTAGCTTTACTAAGTATGGGAGGACTCCAACATTTATCAGAAGCGCAGTTATTGGAGCGAACGAGAGAAGTTGCCAAAATCATTCCTGTAGTTGGTTTCTATTTACAGCCATCAGTAGGCGGCCGTGTATTCACATACAAGTTTTGGCATGAACTTGCCAATATAGAAAATGTATATGCAATTAAAATGGCGCCTTTTAATCGCTATCAAACATTAGATGTCGTTCGGGCTGTAAGCAATAGCGACCGCCGGGATGAAATCGCTCTTTATACAGGAAATGACGATAATATTGTCATTGATCTATTAACTGAATATGCATTTACGATTAATGGTGAAACCGTTAAAAAGAAAGTGGTTGGCGGCTTGTTGGGGCATTGGTCAGTATGGGCAAAAACTGCCGTTCAATATTTTGAAGAGATTAAGGCAGCTAGAGATAAAGCACAAATTGATGCAAGCTGGTTAACAAAAGCCATCGAAGTGACAGATGCGAATGCGGCTTTCTTCGACCCGGCACATGCCTTTAAAGGGAGCATTGCAGGGATCAATGAAGTATTGACGAGACAAGGATTGTTAAAAGGAAACTGGTGTCTGGCAGACCACGAAGTATTAAGTGAAGGTCAAGCCGATGAAATAACTCGAGTTTATAAAATGTATCCGCATTTAAATGATGATGTATTTGTTAAACAAAATTTAGCAAAGTGGAAATCAGGTGAGAAGAGTGAAAGCTTTACAAGCACATGATGGTGTCGTGAAAATAGCTGAAATCGATCAACCCGAGCTTTTTGCAACAGGGGTATTAGTAGAGACCTATTATACTGCTGTTTCACCAGGGACTGAACGGTTATTAATTGAAGGAAGCAAACAAGGGGTACGCCAGCTTGGTTATAGCGCTGTTGGGAAAGTGAAGGGAATTGGTCAAAGTGTTACAACCGTCCAAGTAGGTGATATCGTTGCTTGCTACGGTGCACCTTATGTTGGGCATATGGAGCAGCTTGTTGTACCGGAAATATTAGTAGCTAAATGTTCTGCAGAAGTTTTGCCAAAGCACGCGGCATTCGCAGCACACGGTACGATTGCCATTCACGCAATACGTCAAGGACAACTGCAGTTCGGTGAATCGGTTGTAGTTATCGGGTTAGGAGTACTTGGCCAAATGATTGCAAAGATTTGCGCAGCAGCAAGTTATGACGTCATCTGCTATGAACCTAATGAAAAAAGAGCAGAAATGCTGAAAGGTACACCGGGCATTGAAATTTTTTCGGATTTAAAAGAAATGGAACAGCATATTGTGGATTATACGAAAGGGCATGGTGTAGATGCTGTTCTATTATGTGCTGGTGGCAAACAATCTGAAACAACTCCCCGTAGCCTTGAGTGGGTTCGTAAGCAAGGCAGAATTGTTATTGTCGGTGATGTAGAACCACAATTTAATCGTGAACAATTGTTTATAAAGGAAGCGATCATTACGATTTCAAGAGCTGGCGGACCAGGCCGTTATGATGCTCGCTATGAAAGAGAAGCGATTGACTACCCGTATCATTATGTTCGCTGGACGGAAGGGCGCAACCTGGCAGCCTATATTCGTTTACTGGAACGAAAGGCGATCGATGTTTCTGACTTTGTGCAACTGGAAATTCCTTTTGAAAATTCAGCCGGTGTGTATGACATATTAGAGAGCAGTGAGGCATTGACCGCCATCATTGAATATTCGGGAGGGAATTAACATGTTAAAGGTTGGTGTAATTGGAGGAGGATCTATTTCCGAGTATCATTTAAAACCTTATTTCGAACATCCCAATGTAGAGATTGTTGCGATTTGTGATAGTGATGAACGAAGACTGAAAGCTTTAGGCAAAAAATACTGTGTAGAGAACTTATATTTAAAAGTAAGTGAGTTCCTTGCGAACGAGGAAATTGATGCAATCAGTATCTGTACCTGGAATAACTCCCATGCAGAAATTGCAATTCAGGCACTCCAAAAGAACAAGCATGTTCTACTTGAAAAACCATTAAGTTTAACGCTT
This sequence comes from Solibacillus isronensis, assembly GCF_023715405.1. Lineage (NCBI taxonomy): Bacteria > Bacillati > Bacillota > Bacilli > Caryophanales > Caryophanaceae > Solibacillus > Solibacillus isronensis. The sequence goes on along the minus strand of NZ_JAMBOC010000004.1, from coordinate 149,726 downwards.
GATGAAGCTTATGCAGTTGAAGCTGCGGTAAAGGAATCGAATAAGATTTTACAAGTTGGATACGTACGCCGATTTGCAACAAATGTAGGGGTACTTAAAAAGTTTATTGATGCAGGTGAACTGGGCGAAATTTATTATGCGAAGGCTTCATGCATACGCCGATTAGGCAATCCGGGCGGCTGGTTCAGTGATATTAAAAAATCCGGTGGCGGGCCTTTAATTGATTTAGGAACGCATATGATCGACCTTTGCTGGTATTTAATGGGGAAACCAAAGCCGATTTCAGTTTCAGGTAATACGTACAAAAAGTTAGGAAATCGCGCCCATGTTGAAAACTTATCTTTCTATAAGGCGGCGGATTATGACGCTGAGCATAATGATGTTGAAGATCTTGCGAATGCGCTCATTCGTTTTGAAAATGGTGCTTCTCTCTATGTGGATGTAAGTTTTACACTACATGCAAAACAGGATGAAGTATCCGTAAAACTTTATGGTGAAAATGGCGGTGCCGAAGTAGAACCGGAACTGGCCATTATAAAAGAGCAGCATGAAACAATTTTAAATATTACACCACAAATCGATTTGTTAAGTTTCGATTTCGCAGGTTCATTCATCAACGAGATCAATCATTTTGTGGATTGCTGTATTAATAATGTGCAGCCTATTTCTACAGTGGAAGACGGGGTTGAAGTGACGAAAATGTTGGCGGCAATTTATGAATCGGCTGCAACAAATCAAGAAATAAAATTGTAGGTGATTACTAGTGAAAATCGTATTGGAAAAAGACCGGAAGCTACTTATGCACTCTCCGCTGTATCGTTTTACAAACGAGAACAGTGAAGAGGCTAATACCGTAACAATTTTGCAACAGCCTGCAGCAGATGCCTATAAGCCATTCTCGATTTCTGATAAACAAGGCTGGATTTACTTCGATTTATGGTCGTATTCATTTGCCATTCAATTACATGAAGTGTTGAAAGCACATGATACGGTAAAAGGCGTCCTTCGACTGCGAAGAACGACGAATAATTTCTCGTATATAGAAGAAGATATCCTTGCTTTATCGGAATGGTTTGGAACCGTTCGAAACGTATCGGTACGTTCGAATGAAATTGGAGAAAATCATTATACGATCGTTCTGTGTGAATTCGGAGAATCGATTATGGCCCATTTAGAATACCGGACGGGTCACGATCGGATTGAACTTGAATGGAGCAGCCATCTGCATATTGCAGAGTTTGATAGTTTACAAATGACGAGTGACACAGACAACAATCGAAACCTGTTCAAAAATATAGATGCAGTTCATCAGTATGCGGTTCGATGGAATGATGCTTATGATGAAAGACTGGCTGCTGTTAGACTGCTCCTGCAACGAGGTGAACTGCGATGAACATTGGCATTATGAGCTTTGCACATATTCATGCTACTAGCTATGCAAAGGCAATTCAGCGTATCCCCGGTACGAAATTAACAGCTATTTTTGATACGGATACAACGAGAGGTATGCATGCGAGCAAGCAATATGATGTACCATTTTTTACAGATATGAATGTATTTTTAGCAGAGGATATCGATGTTGTGCTTATTTGCAGTGAAAATGTGTTTCATAAAGAAATGGTAATTGCGGCAGCGAACGCAAAAAAACATATTTTATGTGAAAAACCGATTGCTACAAATATTGATGATGCAAAAGAGATGATCGATGTATGTAAAGAAAACGGTGTGCAACTGTCAATCGCTTATCCGGTCCGCTACAGTGCACCTATCCGAGATTTGAAAGCAGCCATTGATGCAGGTGAACTTGGAGAAATCGTTGCAATCCGTTCTACTAACCGCGGGCAAAACCCGGGCGGATGGTTTGTCGATGAGGGGTTGGCAGGTGGTGGTGCGGTATTGGATCATACCGTCCATATGGTTGATATTATGCGCTGGTATATGAACAGCGAAGCAAAGGAAATTACAGCATTTGCGAATAACTATTTTACCGAGCTTGGTACGGATGATGCAGGGATCATGACAATTGTATTTGATAATGGTGTGATTGCTTCACACGATGCAAGCTGGTCACGGTTCCCGGAATTTCCGACATGGGGTGACGTGATGATTGAAGTAATCGGAACGAAAGCAACGCGAAAAGTCGATGTGTTCAACGAGAAGCTTAACCTGTATGGGAAAGGCAACAAATCGCTCACACATTTATATAGCGGAAATGATACCGATTTTGATTTAATTGTCGACTTTCTAAATTCAATTCAGCATCAAAAGCAACCGCTTATTTCCGGTTATGATGGATTGAAATCTTTAGAAATAGCGTTGGCAGCATATGAGTCAAATTACAAAAAGCAAGCAGTAAAACTATAGGACAATTCAAAGGATACTCGTAACGGGTATCCTTTTCGTTAAACCGGAGCAATTAACGAAAGGGAATGATGCAGATGAACAAACTAAAAAGTTATAAAAATGAAATTGAACAATTTGCATTTGAAGAACTAGAACGCTTTTATACGGGGGATAAACAAGTCATTTTTGAACAGTTGAATCCATTGGGAAATGGTGATGAATATGTAATTAATTACACTGAAAATAACTATGTGATTCGCGGGAATACAAGTCGTTCCTTGTTGTACGGGGTGTATAAACTGATTGAAAAGGTAGAAGGGCTTGTATTTTTGGAGTTGGAGAATGAGAAAAAAATTGGTATTCAAGGGCTGACAAGTACCTATGAAGGAAAACCGAAATTCAGTCGTAGAGGAAATGTATTTGAAACAATCGATGACATCCCTTTTTTAAAGAGGATGCTAGATGTTGGTACGAAAAACGGACTAAATGAAGTGTTCTTTACATTTTTCCTATGGGATGAAGTAAAGGAGGCGCTATTGCCGGAAATAAAAAAGCGTGGGATTGATGTCACGTTAGGCGGGCACAGTTTACGTTATTTATTGGCAAAGGCAAAAGGAGTTAGCGTTTCCGGAAAGGCTGCTGCTGATGGGGCGGTAAATGACTTAGTTGGAGAGGAAACAGAATTTACAGCGGCCAATGCGCTAAAAAATCATGACTTTTTACAGAATGAAAAAGCTCAGCAATCAGTCATCGAAGTAATCGTATCTTACTGTGAAGCAGAACCCGTTATTCGACGGATTTCACTCTGGCCGGAAGATGTGGGAGCAAAAGGTGAAGAAGCAAAGCTCTTTTTAACTCAATATATGGCTTTCACCGAAAAGCTACAGCAAGCATTAACTGGAGCAGGTTTACAAGTTGAAGTAGAGCATATCGTCTATAATGCCGGTCTAAGTTGGGAAATGCTTGAGCGCAAAGAACAGCAGGTAAGTACAGCCAATGTTTTATATGCATATTGGGGACGTAATTATGCACACAGTTATGAATCAGAACGTGATGAGCGTGCATGGGATAGCCTGATGGATTGGCGCAGTGCAACTGACAAACAGATTACAGTTTTTGAATATTACAGTGACCACTTCATGCTAAGTGAACTTTTCCCGCTATTATTTAAACGAATAACGACAGATATAGAGAATTATAAAAAAACAGGCTGTGATGGAATGGTCAATTTAGTCGTGCCACTTCATAAACTCGCAAAGGCTCAGCCACATATGGAGCAATACGATTATCAGCAGTACCAGCAATTAAATAATGTCGTATTTGCAAGGTCGCTTTGGGAAGATGTAGAAACTGTTTCGTATTTACTGTCACCGGCCATGCAGCAGCTTGCAGAAGAAATTGAACACATTTTTGCTCAAAACAGTCAGTATAACGCCGTATTTTTCCCAAGCCGTGTTGTAGAGGCCAAAAACCCGGAAATGAAACTTGAAGTACTGGAGTTATTAAATAAAATGGAACAGTTGCTGCAACAGGAGCAAGTAGAGGAACCGCTTCAACAATATGTGGAGTCATTACAGGGAGTCGTTCAGGCTACGAAATCACGTTGGGAGGCTTTATAAATGTGGGAACCGGTTTTTTATTACTGTAAAAAAGAAAAGAGACAACAGCATTATAAGCAGGATGTATTAATATACGGTGCGACACCTGCAGGCATTACAGCAGCAATTACCCTTAAAAAGAAGGGACATGATGTTCGTATTGCTGAATGCAGCCGCTTTGTCGGCGGGATGACGACAAGTGGGTTAGGGGCAACGGACTTAGGTGCTGAACAGGCGCTTGGTGGTTTAGCGAAGCAATTTTATGACGAGATTGCGCACCACTATCGTATCGAAAAATGTGTACGTTTCGAGCCGCATGTAGCAGAACGTATATTTAAAACATGGTTAGAAGAACATGAGATTGATATCCAGACGGAGCAATTTATTGAATCGGTTCTTCTTGAAGACCGGCAAATTCAGCAAATCGTTATGACAGACAGTACAACCTATGAAGCAAAGCAATTTATTGATGCCAGCTATGAAGGTGATCTGCTGGCACATGCAGGGGTTGAATATATTGTAGGAAGAGAAGCAAGCACAGTTTATAAGGAAATTTATAATGGAGTTCAATTTGGTGCACAACATCACAAGTTTGAAAGTTTTATCGATCCGTATATAGAAGAAGGCAATCCGGCAAGCGGACTATTGTATGGAATTTCGGATGAGGTTGTGAAAGAGCAAAATGGTGAAGGTGATCATCGAATTCAAGCTTATAATTTCCGGATGTGTTTAACAAAGGAAAAAAAAGTGCCGTTCCCAAAACCGAATGGATATGAGCGTAATAATTATGCACTGCTGTTACGCTATATAAAGGCAGGGCATTGGGACGCGATGAAGTTACATACCCCATTGATGAATGGAAAAACCGATTTAAATAACCATGGGGCATTTTCTACGGATTTTATCGGAATGAATTATGCTTTCCCAGATGGGGATTATGAATTAAGAGAAAAAATGTATCAGCAGCATGTAACATATGTTGCAGGGCTACTGTACTTTTTAGCCAATGATGAAGAAGTGCCGCTTGTTATTCGTGAAGAAGTGGGACAATGGGGATTGGCGGCAGATGAGTTTACCGATACAGGCAATTGGCCGCGCCAGCTGTATATAAGAGAAGCAAGGCGAATGGTAGGCGAGTATGTTATGACAGAACACAATGCACTAAAACGAGTAATTTGCGAACAACCTATTGCAATCGCATCTTTTCATATGGATTCACATAATTGCCGTCGGATCGTCGTCAATGGGCGAGTAATGAATGAAGGTGATATCCAAGTACCGGTAAAACCATTTATGATCGATTTGCGTTCGCTTTTACCGAAGAAGGAGCATTGTACAAACTTAATTGTTCCTGTGTGCCTAAGTGCTTCTCATATTGCTTATGGTTCAATTCGGATGGAACCGGTATTTATGATGCTCGGGCAAGTGGCAGGTACTGTAGCGGCAATTGCACTGCAGGAAGGGAAACCAGTTCAGGACATTTCATATGAACAAGTAAAACAACAGTTAATAGAACAAGGGCAAGTTGTTGAATGGGATGAAAACTTTTTTGATGATCCGTTACGTCGAATGGAAGAAACATTTGGGGGGAAATAGGATGCTAAAGCCAGTAACAAAGGAATCTCACAAGAACATAGTAGACTTATGGAATATTTGTTTGCCTGACTTTAAGTTGTCGGATCGCTTGCTTGAACAAAATACTTGGCAATCATCTTATGTTTTAGATGAAGGAAGTGCGATAAAGGAAATAGACGGGAAAACTGTCGGTGTTGTCATTGCAAAAGTTTGGCATGAAACACACGGCGTTTCTTTAAATAAGGAGCATGGCTGGATTCAAATGCTGCTCGTACACCCGGATTACCGTCAGCAAAAAATTGCGACAGAACTTTATCAATATGCAGAACAGGCCCTTCACAATAACGGAATAAAGAAAATCCAGTTTGGCGGAGATTTAGGCCACTTATTATGCGGAGTCCCACTTGGTCAGCGGGAAGGTGTTGCATTCGCCGAAAAGTTTGGCTTTAAGAGAGTTGTCGATAGTGTAGACTTTACGAAAACGATAACAGAGCGATTGTCATTGCCTGAAAAAAACAATGTTCAATTTGTTCTATTGGAAAAAGAGGAACAACAGCAACTCATTGATTTTATGAGCAAGTCTTTTCCCGGACGTTGGACTTTTGAAGCACATGACTATTTTGCTCACGGAGGTACAGGAAGAGATTATGTCGTTGTAAAATGGGAAGGTAAGATTGTTGGCTTCTGTCGTATAAATGACGAACATAGTGCCTGGAAGGGGCCGAACTATAATTGGGCAGAGCAGTTTGACCGATTAGGTGGCATTGGTCCACTAGGGGTAAATGAAGATTATAGAAAATATGGATTAGGACGTGCGGTTATTGAAGCAGCAGAATATTATTTGCAGCAACGTGGTAAAGAGACGTTCTTTATTGATTGGACAGATTTAATCGCCTTTTATGAAAAGCTTGGCTATACGATTTGGAAAGACTACGGAATTTTTGTGAAGCAGGTGGACTAAATGTGGATTTTAAGTGCTGATATCGGAGGGACAAAATTAGCACTTGCTTTATCGAAGCAAGAACAGCCTGAAAAAATAATAAAGCAAATGGAAGCAAAGAGTCCCCAGCAATCTGAATCATTATTTGAGGCCATTATTTCTGGTTTTCATAAGCTTCTGGAAGATGAAGATGGGGGGGACGTTATAAAAGTTGCGGTCGGTTTACCGGGAATATTAGATTTAAAACAAGGGCTTGTTGTATTTCAGCAAAACTTGCCATGGCGTAATTTTCCGCTCGTCCAAAGACTTGAAATGGCATTTCCGAAAGCTCAAGTTTTTATGGAAACAGATATGATGACAGCAGCAAATGGAGAATATAAAATCCGTCATTTTGAAAAAGAGACATTCATTTATGTCACGATCAGTACAGGAATTGCCTGCTGTATCATTCATGAAGGAAAGTTTTTAAGAGGTGCCGGAATTCCAGGAGAAATCGGTTTTTCGTTAACAAGCGCAGGGGCCTATTTTGAAGAAGTATGTGCTGGACCTGGTTTATTAAAGAAGTTACAGCAGCATACAAATGAAGAATGGACATTACAGCAATTTTTTGACCGCTACTATGAAAATGATGAACGTATTGTGCCGCTCATCCATGAATGGCAGCAAGAAATCGCTCAGAAAATTCATAGTTTCATCCTATTAGTAGATCCGCATGTTGTTGTACTAGGCGGAGGAGTTATGAATCATCATCCGCTAATTGTGGGTGAAATTTCCCGTTTAGTTGATCAGTATTTCAGCCTGCCATTCTTTGAACATAAAAAAGGCAGAGTGCAAGCAAGCCTAAATAAAGGCAATGCCGGACTGATAGGTGCAGCGTTGCTATAAAATATAAAAAGAAGCAGTCAGAATTTTCTCTGACTGCTTTTTCTAATTATTTACTAATCAGCGAATCCGCATTTCAGTTGCCGGATCAAAAAAGTGTGCCTTAGCTAAGTTGAAGTTAAGGGAAAGCTCCTGGCCCATAGCTACATCTGCATCTGCGTGTATTTTGCCTACAAATTGCTGGTCATCAATTGATGCATAAACAATCATTTCTGCACCGGTTAATTCGCTTACTTGCACTTTAGTTTTAACAACACTGCTCGAGTCTTGTTTATTGCCGTCATGTATATCTTCAGGACGGATACCTAAAATAATTTCCCGGTCCGTATAATTTTGTTCTTTTAATACTTTTAATTTTTCTTCGGGAATGCGAACTTTTTCGCTGGCAATTTCAAAATATTCCCCTACGACATTCCCGCGAAGGAAGTTCATAGCTGGTGAACCAATAAACCCGCCAACAAATACATTCTCAGGTGTATCATATACTTCACGAGGCGTTCCGATTTGCTGAATGATTCCATCTTTCATTACAACAATACGTGAAGCCATTGTCATCGCTTCCGTCTGGTCGTGTGTAACATATATAGTCGTCGTATTTAAACGGTAATGGAGCTTTGTAATTTCAGAGCGCATTTGTACACGAAGTTTTGCATCCAAGTTCGATAATGGTTCGTCCATTAAAAACAGTTTCGCGTCACGAACAATGGCGCGTCCTAATGCAACACGTTGGCGCTGACCACCGGATAGGGATTTTGGCTTCTTGTCCAATAATTCCGATAACCCTAAAATTGCTGCAGCGTCACGTACTTTTTTATCAATTTGATCTTTGGAGAATTTACGCAGCTTCAAGCCAAAAGCCATATTATCATATACATTCATATGCGGATAAAGAGCGTAGTTTTGGAACACCATTGCAATATCACGGTCTTTTGGTTCAACTTCATTCACTCGTTTACCCTCGATGCGTAGTTCCCCTTCGGAAATCGTTTCAAGTCCTGCCACCATACGCAATGTCGTAGATTTCCCGCAGCCTGAAGGACCAACAAGTACAAGGAATTCACCAGGTTCAACCTTTAAATGAAAATTTTCAACAGCTACATAGCCATCGGGATAACGTTTTACAAGATGATCAAAATCTAACATAAAAAACAATCCCCCTTTTTTCATATTATAAAAGATTAAGAGGGGAATGCCTTTGTGCAATGTGCTTAAAATTTTCAGGGATATTTTGTCAGTTTATTCAATTGAGCTGCTAAATAAGCTATTAGCAGATCGTCACTGCGCTTTAAGTCCAATGATGTTTCTTCAAAATAACGTTGTGTTCGATACAACAACGTGTTGCGGTGTATATGTAATTCTTTTGCGGCTGAGGACATGTTTCCATTATGGGAAAATAGCGTTGTAATGGTAGTAATCATTTCATCATTTAAATTATTGAACAGCGTATGCTGCAAATATTGTTGTAACGGCAGATTTAAATGTAACGGCAGTATAGTTAGGAAGCATTCAGAAAATGTATAGATCGTTTGATGTTGCCGTTCTAAAATGGTCTGAAACATTTTTTGCTCTGATGAGAAAGATTGGTGAAGCATCTCGGAAACTGGTAGCATTTGACCTATGAAAAGTTGTCCATGCAAATAAAAATCATTTTCCAGTATAGCAATAAAGCCTTCCAGTTCTTCCCGTGAATAATTTTTAAACAAAATAATCCAGAAAGTAGTAGGAGAAACTTCAAGAAGATAAACATCATGCATAAAGAAAAGTTCGATAGCGTACTTTAATTGCGCGGCGTCATTATTAATATGATATTGTAAAATTCGAATAGAAGAGTAAGTAGCTGGCTTTGGTACAACTCCTTGTGTCAATAATAGTAACCACGGATCCGTTTGCTCACTACATTCATGATAAAAATGCCTTAACAATAGAGCATCTCGTTCGGTTATTTCACTTTTGGCGATTTCATACCAGCATGCATTAGGCGAATCATAAAAAATTGTAGTTGCAGAATTATGGGCTGTCGGGTATGTACTATGTTGCTTAAGGGAAGGGAATAGTTGTGCAAGTTGCATAAAATAACCTCCATCAAAAGTTTTTCTGGATATTGAAAAAACGGTATATCTATAAAAGATCATACCGTTTTTATTGTTACTATTGCTCTTCTTTTAAAATACGCTGAGTTTCATTGAACTCTTCTTCGATTTCCGCATTTGGTTTATACGTTAACATACTTACTACGACTGCAACGACTAAACACGCGATAAAGCCAGGTACAATCTCATAAAGCATGCTTGTTAAACTTTCCGTACGACCCCAAACAAATGCAACTGCGGCACCGGCAACCATGCCGGCAAGTGCTCCGTAGTTAGTAAGCTTGCGCCAGAACAGGGAAAGTAAAATGATTGGACCGAATGCTGCACCGAAACCTGCCCATGCGAATGCTACCAGTCCTAAAATTGTGCTTTCAGGATTCCATGCAACAATTGCCGCAATGATAGATACGAATAGTACAGCGACACGACCTAAAAATACGTAATGTTTATCTGTCGCAGTCTTGTTGAACAAAGCTTTATAAATGTCTTCAATCAGTGCTGAAGAAGTTACGATTAATTGTGATGAAATGGTACTCATAACTGCTGCCAAAATTGCTGCAAGTACAATTCCTGCGATGAACGGATGGAATAAAATTTGTCCTAGTACGATAAATACCGTTTCCGGATCTTTTAATTCCGTACCTTGCTGTTGGAAGTATGCTACACCGACCAAAGCTGTTGCAAGCGCACCTAGTAAACTGAAAATCATCCATCCAATACCGATACGGCGTGCACTTTTCGTTTCTTTTACAGATGAAATCGCCATAAAGCGCACAATTATATGTGGCTGACCAAAGTAGCCAAGCCCCCATGCAAGAGAAGAAATAATAGCCGCAGCTGTCACAGTAGATGGAAGAAGGCTGAACATTTCCGGATCTACCGCTTTAATGGAATCGACCGTTTCCCCAATACCGCCTGTTAGGAAAATTCCGAAAACAGGGACAGCAATTAATGTAATAAGCATAATAAGTCCTTGAATAACATCCGTATAACTAACAGCCAGGAATCCGCCAAATAAAGTGTAAGCGACAACTACTGCAGATACGAATAAAAGACCTGTATGATAATCCATTCCGAATGAGCTTTCGAAAAACTTACCGCCGGATACCATTCCGGAAGATACATAGAATGTAAAGAATACTAAAATGATAATTCCGGATGCGATACGTAATAGTTTAGTGTTATCACGCAAACGGTTATCCAAATAACTTGGAATTGTAATGGAATCCTTTGTTACTTGTGTATAAACACGTAAACGAGGTGCTACAAGTAACCAGTTTAAGTAAGCACCGATTGTTAAACCGATTGCAATCCAAGCTTCCACAAGTCCTGATAAATAGATTGCACCTGGAAGTCCCATTAACAGCCAGCCCGACATATCCGCTGCACCGGCACTTAATGCTGTTACAGCTGCACCGAGACCGCGCCCTCCTAACATATAGTCTGTCAGGTTGCTAGTTTTTCGAAAGGCATACCAACCGATACCGAGCATCACAATCATGTAAATAATAATGGCCAACAACTGATAGCTATAATCCGACATAAAGACAACTCCTTTATTAATAATTTTTGACTAGTTTAACATGCTTCGATAGATGGTCGTCAACGCAATAAAATATGGCGCATCTGTACTTATCTATACTTTTTAGACATACGTCCGGCTAAAAATGCACCTGCTGCAACAGCTAAAATTGTATTTGTTTTTTTCGTAAATACTTGTTTTGTGACAAGAGTCAGGTTTTGCGGGCGTTCAGCTAAACGACGCATAAAGTAGCCATACCAATCATTACCAAACGGTACATACGTACAGAAGTTGTATCCTTCTTTTGCAAGGCTCAACTGCATTTCTTTACGGAAACCATAAAGCATTTGGAACTCAAATTTATCATTCGGAATATTATGCTTTTCGACAAATTGTTTTACATGATTAATTACATTGTGGTCATGTGTTGCAATTGAAGTGAATTTGCCATGTAGTAAATGGTATTCAATTTGCTCGATAAACTTGCGGTCAATATCGGCTTTATTTTGATAAGCGACAGATTCGTCTTCTTTGTAAGCACCTTTTACAAGGCGTAAACGGTAATCTTTAAAACGTTCGACATTTTCATCTGACTCGAAAAAGTACGCTTGAATTACTGTACCAACATTATCGTATTCAGCATGAATCTTCTCCAATAACTCAAATGAAGGGTGTAAACGAGCATAGTTCTCCATATCAAAATTAACAAAAATCTGATATTCATTTGCCAATGCAACGATCTCTCTTAGATTTTCATAGCTAAACTCGAAATCAATATCCAACCCCAACTGAGATGGTTTTAAAGAAATATGTGCATCAAGGTTTTCACTGTGAATGCGTTCGATTACTGCCAAAATTTGCTCTTTTGCAGCAAGTGCAGCTGACTTCTCAAACACAAATTCCCCTAGGTTATCGACAGTACAAGAAATACCCTGTGCATTTAAATGCTTGATGCTTTCTATAACTTCATCAATATTTGTACCTGCAACGACACTTTGCGCCCCTAGCTTAAATCCGTATTTTTGGGCTGCAGAATTTAATGTTTGATTCTCTGAAAGTGCGATAAAAAAATCTTTTAATGACATTTTAATCAATCCCCCTGCGATTAAAAAAGTATTTTATTGTTATTGACGTGAGTATAAAACAAAAAATTCAAAAAAGGAAACAAATTTTGAGAAGTTTAGTGTTTGCTAGAAGGAAAAGCGAGAAATAGCAACGGTTTTTGCTGTAAAAAAATTTTGCTGAAATACTTTATTAAAACGTTTACATGCTCTAAAAAACATCATTTATATGACATGCATTATAATATTGCACTTTGTAAAATGAAAAACAGACCCACATAGAGCGGATCTGTTAAATGGTAATTAATAGAATATATTTCCAGTTTCACTTGCGTTTTAAGCGATATTGTAAACCTTGGCGGTGGATGCCTAGTGCTTTAGCTGTTTGTGAAATATTTCCATCATTCAGCTGTAAGGCGTGTGAAATATAATAATCCTCAACTTTACGCATATATTCATCAAGAGGCTGCAATGTTTGTCCGGAGAAGTCAAATAATTTTTGCTGCTCGGAGGTAGTTGGCTCGGCTTGCTGGAGCTTCCACTTGAAATATGCTGGGATATGTATAAGTTCCACATATTCTTCTGTTGTAAGTAATGCACTAATATCATCCAGTAACACTTCTAGTTCTTTTAAGTTTCCTGGCCATTCATAGTTCAGAAATATTTCCTCGATTTCAGGTGATAGACCTTTAACCGGGCTGCCGTATGCAATGCGTCGGCGAGCGAAATAATCGTCCACGAAAGGCTTAATGTCTTCACGGCGCTCACGTAATGCCGGTACTTGAATTGTTAAGTTAGAAAATAAGTAATACAGATTTTTGGAGAGATGACCTTTCTGGATTAGGTCAATCGGATCTTCACCAATACTTGCAATAAATACATGGTTACGTTCGGAATGTTTCTCCAGAAGCTCCACGATACGGTTTTGTGCTTCATCTGATAAAAACTCAATCCGCTCGGCAAAAAACGTATAGTTTTTTTCCTCGGCAATATATTTTTCGATTTGAGCGAGCAAAGTTTCTTCATTGCGGCGGCAAATAAGTGTAATAAAGCGTTCGTTTTTTTCTGCCAACTCATGATGAATACCTTCTGCAATCATATCTTTCCCTGTCCCTGATTCACCGACAAGCATGACCGGAATTCGGCCTAGCGCGGCAATTTTAGCTTGCTGGATTACTTGCTTCATCGATTTTGAGACAGCGGTAATAATATCAAAAGTTAATGGAGCTCCGTAACGACTTAAAGGACGGTCCATTAAAAACTCCTGCTGTGTAATATCGCGGGAAAATTGAATAGCGATTTTCGTACCGTCATTAAGGGTATATGGATAATAGTCATTCATCATTGTGACTTCTTCACCACGGGCATTCCAGAACGTTTGCTTAATATGTTTAAAACTTTGACCCGAAGCTAAAACTTTTTGCAGCATATTTTGCTCCAAGTTAAAGTCAAGTGACTGTGATAAAAAGCGCTGTGTTATTTGTTCAAGTGATTCACCAGTAAGTTCGCGCATTTTTTTGTTGTAAACGATGACTCGTCCATTTTCGTCAATAGCGCAAAGACCGGTTTCTATTTTTTCAATCATAAATTCAAAAACACTAGAGTCATCTAGTTGATTCATACGGTGTAACCCCCTCCATTTTATTTTAGCATGGGAATGTCAAAATGAGATAATTTGCGTAATTTAGAAAAAATAATTGATTTAAGCATTATTATATTGCATAATTCAAATTAAGTAACATAATATGATGCAAAAATATATTGCACTTAATATCGGAGGTAATGATAAATGATTAACTATAAACATGAACCATTTACAGATTTCTCGGTAGAAGAAAACAAGCAAGCTTATTTGGAAGCGCTTAAAAAAGTAGAATCACAGCTTGGTGCCGACTATCCTCTAATTATCGGTGGCGAACGTATTACGACAGAAGAAAAAATTGTATCATATAACCCGGCAAAGAAAACAGAAGTGATTGGGTCTGTTTCAAAAGCTTCAAAAGACTTGGCTGAAAAAGCGATGCAAGAAGCAGATAAAGCCTTCAAATCATGGAAAAAAGTTAAACCTGAAATCCGTGCAGACGTATTATTTAAAGCAGCGACAATTATCCGCCGCCGCAAGCATGAGTTTTCTGCATGGTTAACGAAAGAAGCAGGTAAGCCATGGAATGAAGCGGATGCAGATACTGCAGAAGCAATCGACTTTTTAGAATATTACGGCCGTCAAATGCTGGAAATGAAAGATGGACGTAAAGTAGAAAGTCGTCCAAATGAATACAACCGTTATGATTATATTCCACTAGGGATCGGGATTGTTATTTCTCCTTGGAACTTCCCGTTCGCAATTATGGCAGGTACAACTGTAGCAGCTGTTGTTACTGGTAACACAGTATTATTAAAACCAGCATCAACAACACCGGTTGTCGCTTATAAATTTATTGAAGTGCTTGAAGAAGCAGGTTTACCAAAGGGCGTAGTAAACTTCGTTCCTGGTAGTGGAGCGGAAGTAGGGGACTACTTAGTAGACCACCCGAAAACACGCTTCATCAGCTTTACAGGTTCTCGTGATGTCGGTTTACGTATTAACGAACGCGCATCAAAATTAAGCCCAGGTCAAATTTGGATTAAACGTGTCATCGCTGAAATGGGTGGTAAAGATACAATCGTTGTTGATAAGGATGCAGATTTAGAGTTAGCTGCACAGTCCATTGTAAAATCAGCGTTCGGTTTCTCAGGACAAAAGTGTTCAGCATGTTCACGTGTAGTAATTGTAAAAGATGTATATGATCAAGTTGTAAACCGTGTGGAAGAGTTAACGAAATCATTAACAATCGGTGACCCTTCAGACAATAACAACTTTATGGCAACAGTAATCGATTCAGCAGCATTCAAAAAAATCAGTGAGTATATTGAAATTGGTAAAACAGAAGGCCGTCTAGTTGCTGGTGGTACTGCAGATGATTCTGTTGGTTACTTCGTACACCCGACAGTATTTGCCGACGTAGATCCAGAAGCGCGTATTATGAAAGAAGAAATCTTCGGTCCAGTTGTAGCGATTACAAAAGCAGATTCATTTGAAGAAGCGATTGATATTGCAAACAACACGGAATACGGCTTAACAGGTGCTGTTATTACAAATGACCGTATGAACTTAGAGTATGCTCGCGAAGAGTTCCATGTTGGAAACCTTTATTTCAACCGCGGCTGTACAGGTGCAATCGTTGGTTACCAACCATTTGGCGGCTTCAATATGTCAGGTACTGACTCTAAAGCAGGCGGACCAGATTATTTAACATTGCATATGCAAGCGAAAACAACATCAGAAGCATTTTAATTATTAAGTAATAGTCATTGGAAATTTCCTTATATAATATAGAAAGAACTCCTTCACATTGCCTCGTGAAGGAGTTCTTATTTTGTTCTTTTATTTAGCCCAGTCTTTTACTTGTACATCTGTGCCAAAGACGAAATGGCCAGGGCGGGCTTCGATTACTTTAGCAGCCGGATCATGTTCAACATGTTTGTACGGGATACGTGTACGGTTGCGTTCATAAGCCGGATCTGGCTGAGGAACTGCAGATAATAGAGACTTCGTATAAGGATGGATTGGGTTATTGTAAATCTCATCCGCACTTCCAAGTTCTAATATTTTTCCGCGATACATAACCGCAATTCGGTCTGATATATACTTTACCATCGATAAATCATGGGCGATGAATAAATAAGTTAGCCCACGTTCTTTTTGTAGTTGCTTCAGTAAGTTTACTACCTGTGCTTGGATAGAAACATCAAGCGCAGAAATCGGCTCATCTGCAATAATGAAGCTTGGGTCTAAACTAAGCGCACGGGCAATACCGATACGTTGACGCTGACCACCAGAAAACTCATGGGCATAACGGTTAGCATGCTCACGTGTCAGTCCAACTGCTTCCAGCAACTCACCAATACGAGCTTGGCGTTCTTTTTTATTTTTATACAGGCCATGGATATCAAAGCCTTCTGCAATTAATTCGCCGGCCGTCATACGAGGATTTAAACTCGCATAAGGGTCCTGGAAAATCATTTGCATTTCACGGTTGAATTGCATCAATTCTTTTCGAGACTTCATTTCTGATATGTTTTTGCCTTTAAAGGTAATTTGACCTTCTGTAATATCGTAAAGGCGGATAATAGAGCGACCAGTTGTAGATTTACCGCAGCCTGACTCCCCGACTAAACCTAATGTTTCGCCTTCATACACATCAAAGGAGATGCCATCGATCGCTTTAATCGGCTGTTTAGCAGTGCCAAAATATTGTTTTAAGCCTTGTACTTCTAATATTTTATTTGCCATAATTACATGCCCTCCTGTTGATAGCCTTTAATACGGCGTGCTACCGCATCAGGAACAGGCATTTTTGGTGCATCAGGATGCAGTAGCCAAGTTTTTGCGTAGTGTGTATCCGATACTTTAAACATTGGCGGTTCCATTTCAAAATCGATTTTCATTGCAAACTCATTACGAGGGGCAAATGCATCGCCTTTAGGTGGATCGATCAAGTTTGGCGGTGAACCCGGAATCGCCATCAACAACTCATCAGTAGAGTTGTTTAAGTCCGGCATAGAGCCAAGAAGTCCCCAAGTATACGGGTGCTGCGGATTGTAGAAAATATCTTCCACAGTACCATACTCAACGATTTGACCTGCATACATTACCGCAACACGGTCCGCAACATTTGCTACAACACCTAAATCATGTGTAATGAAAATAATTGACGTATTTGATTTCTTTTGAAGTTCTTTCATCAGCTCTAAAATTTGGGCCTGAATTGTTACATCAAGCGCAGTTGTTGGCTCGTCGGCAATTAAAAGCTTCGGATCGGCTGCAAGTGCGATGGCGATGACAACACGTTGACGCATTCCGCCTGATAGTTCATGAGGGTAAGACTTATAACGTTTTTCAGGGAAAGGGATACCTACTTGATCAAGTAACTCAACCGCACGTTTTTTTGCTTCATCCTTATTTTTAACTTTATTATGCTTTAAAAGCACTTCGGTAATTTGCGACCCGATACGCATTGTTGGGTTTAATGCAGTCATGGGGTCTTGGAAAATCATTGAAATATCATTTCCGCGAACTTGCATCATTTCTTTTTCCGATAAAGGGATAATATTGCGACCATTGAAGTTGATTTCACCACCGGCATAAATACCAGGTGGTTGTGGAATTAACTTCATCAATGCATTACTCGTTACTGATTTTCCTGAACCGGATTCACCAACGATTGCTAATGTTTCGCCTTCGTATAATTCAAAGCTTACTCCGCGTACGGCTTGTACGACACCAGCGTACGTTTTGAAATTAATACGTAAGTCGTTTACTTCTAATACTTTTTTCTTCATTGCGTACACTCTCCTTATTTACGTAATTTCGGATCAAGTGCGTCACGTAAGCCGTCTCCAACTGCGTTAAATGCGAAAATTGTAATCGAGATTAAAGCTGCAGGGAACAATAATCGCCATGGTGCAGATTGAAGTGCTTTGAAACCTTCAGAGGCCATTGTACCCCAGCTGGCTAAAGGAGCCTGAACTCCTAAACCTAAGTAGCTTAAGAAACTCTCTGTGAAAATTGCACTTGGAATAGTCATTGTCATTGTTACTAAAATAGCACCCATTGCATTTGGGATTAAGTGACGTTTAATGATGTGCCATTGATTTGCGCCTAATGTACGAGCAGCAAGTACGTACTCCTGATTTTTAATTTTCAGTACTTCACTTCGTACAATTCGTGCCATGTTTACCCAACCTGTAATGGAAAGGGCGATAATCATAGGAATTAAACCAGGTTCCATGATTACCAATAATATAATTACTACTAATAAATAAGGGATTGCAGTCAATACATCTGCGATACGCATCATAATATTATCGACACGACCACCTGCCAAACCTGCAATACTTCCCCACAAAACACCGATAATTAAGTCAATTACAGCGGCAGTAATACCGATGAATAATGAAATTCGGGCACCTTCCCATGCACGGACGAAAATATCACGCGCAAGGTCATCCGTACCGAACCAATGTGTTGCAGAAGGAGCCGTATTGTATAACCCAACATTCTGTTCATATGTATAAGAAGAGAACATGGGCGCAAAAATTGCAAATCCTGCAATTATAATAAGAAGGATTAACCCGATTACAGCTAACTTGTTATGAGAGAAGCGATAAAATACTTCTTTCCAATAAGATACTTGCTTTTTAGAAAGGGCATCTGTATTTTCTGAACGACCGACAACATCGAACATGTCAGCTGATACTTTTGGTATTTGCTGTTCGTTTTGAGCCATTATTTTTTCGCTCCTTTCAATTTAATACGTGGATCGATGACACTGTATAAAATGTCTACGATTAATACAGCCAGTAATAAAATTAATGAATAGAACACAGTCGTACCCATAATTACCGTATAGTCACGGTTTGTAATACTTGTTACGAAATGGCGGCCAAGTCCTGGCACCGCAAAAATCTGTTCAATAACGAACGAACCTGTAATAACACCGGCAAATAGTGGGCCTAAATACGTTACAACCGGCAATAATGCATTACGTAAAGAGTGCTTGAACACGATTGTCCATTTTCCTAGACCTTTTGCACGAGCAAGCTTTACATACTCACTATTGTTTTGCTCCAACATACTAGAACGAGTAAGTTTGGCGATAAATCCGGCATGGGTAACAGCGATTGCCAACGAAGGTAAAATCGTATAGGCGAATCCTTTCCAGCCACTTACCGGGAACCAGCCAGCTTCAAATGCCAAGTAATACTGTAATAGTCCGGCTAAAATGAATGAGGGAACTGAAATCCCTAAAATTGCAAAGATTGTCGCGGCATAATCTCCGAAGCGATTATGATACAGTGCAGAAACAACACCGAGTAAAACACCAAGACCAATAGCTAAAACCATCGCCTGAAGACCTAAAGCAAGGGATACAGGGAAGCTTTCTGCGATAATGTCATTTGTGGAACGGCCTTTGTATTTCATTGACTCCCCAAAATCAAAGGTCATCGTGTCTACTAAATAGTCTTTATATTGGATATACCAAGGATTATCCAACCCGTATTTCGCGTTTAACTGTTCTTCGATAGCAGGTGGCAATTCACGTTCGCTTGTAAACGGGCTACCGGGAGCAAGCTGCATTAAGAAGAACGTTGCTGTAATAATTAAGTACATTGCAAGTACGATATAGAGTAATCGTTTAATAATAAAGTTAAGCAATGTCCGTACCTCCTTTTTATACTATTTTGAAAATTCGATAAAACTGTGAAAGGGAGTGCCCGAAATATAATTTCGAGGCACTCCCTATTTACGATGATTTTTTGAGATTATATCGACCATCGTAGGGGTAAATACTAACTAGTTAAAATTACTTCACTTTAACGTATTTAAGGTTAATGTTACCTAAAGCATCTGGAGCCATATTTTCTACTTCATCAGATACAACGTTTAAGTTAGTGTTGTAGTAAATTGGTGCTACTGGCATTTCTTCCATAATTACTGCTTCAGCAGCCAATAATTTTTCCGTACGTTTTGCCGGATCTGTTTCAGTAATTGACTCATTTAATAATGCAGTGTACTCTTCGTTCGACCAGCCAGTTTGGTTATTGCCGTTTTCAGCAGAGTTATACATTTCTAGGAATGTATACGCATCGTTGTAGTCAGCGCCCCAACCAAGTCGACCAATTTGGTAATCGCCATTACCGATTTTATCTAAGTATACTTGCCACTCAGAGTTATCAAGTTTAACAGTAATACCTAAATTCGATGACCATCCTTGTTGAATGAATTGTGCGATTGCAGAGTGAGCTTCAGAAGTGTTGTATGAAACTTTTACTTCTAAATCTTTAGCGCTAGCTAAGCCTAATTCTTTCAGACCAGCCTCTAAATATTTCTTCGCTTCTTCGAAATCAGCATCTTTGAAGTATCCTTCATCATCGCCGAAGCCTTCTACAGAGTTTGGCACGATACCTAATGCAGGTTCTTGTTCACCTTTTACTACATTACTGATTAAGCCTTCACGGTCGATTGCCAATGCTAATGCTTTACGAATGTTTTCGTTTTGCATTACTGGATCTTCTGTATTGAACTTGTACCAGTAAATAGATGACATATCAGAAACGTTTAATTTATCTTCTGATTTTAAGCGGTCGATTGCATCAAGAGAGATTGTTCCGTAAGGAGCTCCTAGGAAATCAACTTCGCCAGCATCAAACATTGTCATTTGAGTTGTTTCAGACTCAACCATTGCAATGTTTACTGTATCGATATCTACATTTTTAGTATCCCAGTAAGTATCACTTTTCTCTAAAACGATATCGCCTGAATGGTTCCAAGTAGTTAAGTTGAATGCACCGTTAGATACATATGTATCTGCTTCTGTGTACCATTTTGGATCCGCTTCAGCTGTTGCTTTATGAATTGGATAGAACGTTTTGAATGCTGTTAATTCCAAGAAATATGGAGTTGGAGCGTTTAACGTTACTTCTAATGTTTTTTCATCGATTACGTTAATTGCAACATCTTCAGCAGTACCTTTACCGTTGTTGTATGCCTCTGCTCCTTTAATAGGATAAAGGATTGTAGAATATTCAGACGCATTTTCCGGGTTTAATGCCCATTTCCAAGCGTATGCAAAATCTTCAGCAGTTACTTTTTCACCATTTGACCATTTTGCGTCACGTAAAGTGAAAGTGTAAGTTAAAAGATCATCAGATAGTTTATAATCTTCAGCAGCAGCAAGAACTGGCTCGCCATCAACCATTGTTGTTAACCCTTCGAATGTGCTTTCTAAAATTGCACCAGAAGTTGTATCTGAAGCCAATTGTGGATGTAATGAAGGCGGCTCCGAAGTGATTAGTAAATCTAATTCTTTTTCACCATCTCCAGATGATGTAGATTTTGTTTCTTCTCCACCACCACAAGCTGCAAGTAATGCAGATAATGAAAGTGCTGTAGCAGTCAATGCGACCTTTTTATTGCGTTTCATAAATAACCCCTCCTAGAAAATCATGTAAATTAAATTTTCTGATAATTTTTTGATGTGTTATTTTAATATATCAGAATATTTATAAGAAATATATACTATATTAAAAATTTTTTATAGATACTAATAAGTAAGACTATTAAGAATATTTTTAATTATTTCACAATAATGTAACGTTATTTGAGCAAAAGAATTAGTCGCTTTAATATTCTCGAAAATAACAAAAATCTGCTATCTTATGCAATTTGTTTTGAAAATTTTGAATTGTATTATTGTGTAACAATTTTGACACATAAAACTTTCTTTTTTTCTTTAAAACGTGCAAAATAGAAGAGAGAAATGAAAGGTGGTATATATATGAAAACAGAACAACAATATTTTGAAGAGAGCAAATCAATGAAGGAATATATGGATGCAATGTCTCAACTGAAAGAACAAAGCTTTGCGATTTATGAGAGCTTTGAACTTCCGGAAGATACAGCTTTTATTGAAAAGCTGAAAAATGCTAATGTCCATATTTTAGCGATTACGGAAGACTGGTGCGGTGATGCGATGATTAACAATCCAATCATCCGTAAAGTAGCAGAAGCGGCAGGTGTGGAAATTCGTACGGCCTTACGTGATGCGGATACAGATTTGATCGACCGTTATTTAACAAATGGCGGACGAGCTATTCCAATGTATTTAATTTTAAATGAAGCCGGGGAAGTAATTACTGCATGGGGACCACGTGCACCACAATTACAGCAGCTTGTAACTGATTTACGTTCGACTTTACCGGATAAAGAAGATCCGTCATTTGAAGAAGCACAAAAAGCGGTATACGAAAATATGCGCGGACAATATGTAAATGATTCAAAGCTGTGGATCTACGTATATGAAGATTTTAAAAATAAAGTAAGTGCAGCTATTTAATTTTACTTAACCTGTTATTTTTACGAGTTCTTACTATATAATATAGTAGGAACTTTTTTCTATTTAATGCGTATTATTGAAGAGAATATCCTGGGTACTATTGTTGCTTTTCTAAAACAGACAGCAGTATACTTTGGACAGGATGAAAAATATAATTAATCAGGATGAGATCAATATGAAAAGAGCGAGAATTATATATAACCCAACTTCGGGTCGTGAAGTATTTAAGAGACATCTTCCGGAAGTATTGGAGAAACTCGAAATAGCCGGATATGAAACTTCATGCCATGCAACGACTGGTGAAGGTGATGCAACAAAAGCTGCAATTGAAGCTGTAAGACGAGAATTTGATGTTGTAATTGCAGTAGGTGGAGACGGTACGTTAAATGAAGTAGTGGCAGGTGTTAGTCAATGCGAAAAACGGCCAAAGCTTGGTTTAATTCCAATGGGGACGACAAATGACTTTGCACGGGCTGTTCGTATTCCCCGAAATGTTGAAGAAGCACTAAACATCATTCTTGCAGGCGATACAATACCTGTCGATGTCGGTATTTTGAATGACGACCGCTATTTCATTAACATTGCTGCAGGCGGGCGAATTACCGAGCTGACATACGAAGTACCGAGCAGAATGAAAACGGTACTTGGACAAATGGCGTATTATTTGAAGGCAATTGAAATGATTCCTTCTATTAAAGCAACTCATATGAAAATCCAGATGGATGATGAAGAGTTTGATGGAAAAGCGATGATGTTTTTATGTGGCTTAACAAATTCAGTAGGCGGTTTCGAAAAAATAGCACCCGATGCATCGATTAATGACGGACTGTTTACAGTTATGATCTTAAAGGAATGCAATATTGCTGATTTCATACGTATTGCTTCACTCGCATTACGTGGCGAGCATTTATCCGACGAGCGTCTCATTTACCGAAAAGCTAGCCGTGTTGTCGTATCATCTGATCAGGAAGTGCATTTAAATCTGGACGGGGAATATGGCGGGGATGCACCAGCTGTTTTCCAAAATTTAAAACGGCATATTGAAGTATTCGTGCCAATCGATAAAATTCGTGAAATTGAAACAGATGAAGAAGTAATTTAACTAAAACTTGCAAGGGTAGTGGAATGCCCTTGTGAGTTTTTTAGTTCGGGCTGAGATGTTCAAATAAACCCAAAGAATGTTCTAATAGCCTTTTAACATCTTCTAATAAAGTACACCATTGTTCTAAAATCCGTACCTTCTCATAAGAAAGAGCACTCTAACCCCCTGTAGAAAGCATCCCTCAACTTTTCTAATAAACGAAAAGTTGTTCTAATAAACAATGAGAAACTTCTAAAAAACCTCCACTTCAACAAGTGAAAACCGTTAAAGTGAAGGTAATTTAAATCAATTTATTCTACAATGTAAACTTCTCCATACTTTGTTGGAGCTGTTTGGCCTGATTAGCTAGTCGCTTAGACAGCTCTTCCATTTCAACGACAATTTCAGTTTGAAGTTGAGTTGCATTGGCTACTTGCTCTACGTCCGTCATCGTTTTTTCTGTACCTAGCGAAATTTCGATGACGGAAGCGGCAACTTCTTCAGAGCTTGCTGAAATTTGCTGTGATGTAGCAGAGATATGTTCTACACGCTCCGTTATATTGTAAATACTATCGGTAATCGTATGAAACGACTGACCGGCACGATCGATAATAACGACACCATCATTTGCACGTTTGAGACTGCTTTCCACCGCTTCGCCAACATTTTGGGAATTGTGCTGAATCGTTTCAGTTAAATGTACAATTTCATTTGCCGACTTTTTGGATTGCTCCGCGAGTTTGCGGACTTCATCTGCAACAACAGCAAAGCCTTTCCCATGTTCACCAGCCCTGGCAGCTTCAATGGCAGCATTTAAGGCAAGCAGATTTGTCTGATCCGCGATATCAGTAATAGCTTTTGTTATTGTACTGATTTGTCCCGACTGTTCGATTAAGACACTGGATAGGTTGGAAATCGATTGAGTCGATGCATGTACTGTTTCCATTTGCTGCATCGCTTCATCAATAATCTTTACCCCATCATTGGCAAACTGTGTCAATGTCACCGCACTACTATGCAGGTCCTGTGTTGCCCGTGCGATCGAGTTAATTCCCTGTGCAGTTTCATCTACAGCAAGCGCACTTTCATTTGCACCAATTGTCATCGTTGCGGCTGTCTGTGCAGTATGCTCGATCAGTTCTTTAATATGGGCTGTTTCCGAAGAAATCGTCCCGCTGTTTTTCATAAGTGCATCCGCCGAAGAGCTAAGCTGATTTGCATTTTGCTGAATGCTTATTAATAAGTCCTCAAAATTACGCTGCAATGAAATGAACGCATTCGACAGCATACCGAATTCATCTTTTGTGTGAACCGGTTTATGTAAAACTTTAATATTTCCATCTGCAATTTGTTCCAGATCATTTGTAATGGATTGGAGACGCTGTGTAATGCCATATTTCGTATACACCATATAAAAGCCGATGACAATAAGCGTAATAATAATGAAAATAATCGACAAAATCGTAGAAAGTGAGATCATGTCTTTCGTATTGTTTACCACTTTATCAAGCTCTTTGTTTTCGATTTGTTCCACTTTCTCCGCAAGTTCGCTCGTGAATACGCTCGTATATGTATAATCGCCGTTCACCATTGAAAGAGCGGATGAAATATCACGTGACTGTACAGATGAAATGACCTTATCAATTTGCCCAGCGATTATTTCCGACTGATCCTTTAAGTTAGTAATAACCGGTGTCGCTTCTGCTAAAATATTCTCACCTTGTACCTCTTCAATTAATTGAACGAGGCTTGTTGTATGGCTGTTTAGTGAATCCAAGTTATTTTGAGAAGGGTCTACTGCATAGGCACGTGCATAAATCCCTTGGGATAATATGTGCTGCTGAATATCATTAATACGAGTAACCTGTGCCATCTGTACATCAACGGCTTTGGAAACTTCATCACCAATACGGAAAAACTGAACGGTTGCAAATCCGATTGAAAGCAGAAGAATCATCCCGATTAAAATAAAGCCTATATTAAGTTTTTTGCGAACTGACATGTTTTTTTCTTCTCCTTGAAATTAATAGAATTATTAGAGCTATAAGGTAAATTATATAGGTAATACTTACTGAATACTAGAACAAAAGTAATAATTGGGATTAGTCAGAATGTTAGTAGAAAGTATAATAAGTGCAAAATATATGGAGCGTGGTACAATAAAGTGATTGAAATGAGAGGAAGAAATGAACATGTCTGCACCAATTAAAAAAAATGATCGTCAAACAGTTTATATAGAAGATTTAACACATGATGGCAATGGCGTCGCGAAAATTGATGGCTATCCATTATTTATACAAGGGGCACTTCCTGGAGAAACTGCCGAAATTCATGTTATGAAAACATTAAAAAATTATGGCTTTGCAAAAGTTATAAATATACTGGAAAAGTCACCTGATCGTGTAGAAGCGCCATGTGTCTATTTCTCGCAATGTGGGGGATGCCAATTACAGCATCTTTCGTATGAGGGACAATTAAAATGGAAACAAAATATGGTTGCAAATGTGATGAAGCGTCTTGGTAAAATCGATGCGCCTGTCCTTCCGGTAAAAGGGATGGAAGAGCCTTGGCATTACCGCAACAAATCACAAATACCTTTCGCGCAAAACGAAGCAGGACAAATGGTGGCAGGCTTCTATAAAACGAAGTCACACTCAATCGTTGATATGGAACGTTGCTTAATTCAAACAGGGGAAGCCGATGTTGTTATGGCAGATTTGAAACGTGAATTAGAAATTTTAGGTATGCGTCCATATGATGAAAAATCCCATCAAGGCATGCTGCGTCACGTGGTCGTTCGTAAAGGACGTGCAACAGGAGAAGTGATGGTCGTACTTGTTACAAAATCTAAAAAGTTCCCGCAGACGAGCGCGGCAATCGAAAAAATCCGGGCACTTATTCCAAATGTCACTTCAATTGTGCAAAATGTAAATGGCGAGAAAACAAATGTAATTTTCGGCAACGATACATTCACACTTTGGGGCAAGGATACAATTGAAGATACAATCGGCAATGTCCGCTTTGAAATTTCGGCACGTTCGTTTTATCAAGTCAACCCGGTTCAAACAGAAGTGCTTTATAAGCAGGCACTCGATTATGCGCAGCTGACAGGCAATGAACGCGTAATCGACGCATACTGCGGTATCGGATCCATCTCACTGTTTTTAGCCCAAAAGGCTGGTCATGTAATGGGTGTTGAAATTGTCGAGCAGGCAATCGAGGACGCAAAACGCAATGCTGCATTAAACGGTTTTACAAACACATATTTCGAAGCAGGCCCGGCTGAGGAAGTCATTCCCCGCTGGTACAAAGAAGGTAAAGAGGCAGATGTATTAGTAGTCGACCCACCGCGTAAAGGCTGTGATGAAGCGTTACTGAGTACAATCATCGAGCAAAAACCGAAGCGTGTAGTTTACGTATCGTGCAATCCCGCAACCCTTGCGCGCGACCTCCGTATTTTAGAAGACGGCGGATATAAAACGCAGGAAGTACAGCCGGTCGATATGTTCCCGCACACGACGCACTGTGAAGCGGTTGCTTGGTTGGAGTTAGTATAGAAATACAATAAAAAAGCTGTGTCAAAAATCCACATTGTATGGGGATTTTAGCACAGCTTTTTTGAGGTTAAAAACAATTTTTTGAGTTAATTTGTATTAAAGTGATTTTAATAATTTAATTACATCTTTGGCAACTGCGCCACCTGATGCAGGATTTTGTCCTGTAACAATACGATTATCAGTTACAGTGAATACTGACCAATCAGCATCTTTTACGTAATTAGCACCTTTACGAACAAGTTCATCTTCAGTTAAAAATGGAACGACTTTATCTAGTCCAACAGCAATTTCTTCTGTGTTAGTAAAACCAGTCACTTTAGTATTTTTAATTAAATATTCACCATCACCATTTTTAATATTTAATAATCCAACAACTCCATGACAAACAGCAGAAACAACACCACCGTTAGCGTGAATAGTGCTTGCAATGTTTTGCAGGTTTTCGTCTTCTGCGAAATCCCACATAACTCCATGGCCACCTGCATAATAGATAGCAGCATAATCATTTGGGTTAATAGAGTCAGCGGACAAAGTAGTGCTTAGTTTATTTAAGAAATCAGTATTTGTGTAATACTTCCAATCTAATTCGGTCATTTGTTCCGGTTGCAAACTATGCGGGTCGAGTGGCGTATAACCACCTTTAGGGCTCACATAATCAATTTCATATCCTGCTTTTTCCATTTCAGCTGCAAAGTGAACAGCTTCTCCTAACCATAATCCTGTTGCACGATCTAAATTGGGATACTTAGAGGTATTCGTTACTACTAATAATATCTTTTTCATTATACAATCTCCTTTAAATTTGATACTATCAAGCTTATAGGTTAAACCATACTTTAAGTCAAGGAGGACACCTCGTGTATACAATTCAACAAGCGAGCCTCTTAATTGAAATACCTGCAAGTTCAATTCGATACTATGAAAAAATAGATTTAATTCCACCAATAAAAAGAAATGAACAAAAGCATCGAATATTTGATGAACAAGATATTGAACTTTTAAAATTAATTAAATGTTTTCGAAGTCTAGGCATGTCAATTGAGGATATAAGAGAAAATATATCAACGCTGAATTTAGAGCAGGAAGAGATTAATACACAAGCTATATTAATTCAGCACAAGGAAAAACTAGAAGAGCAAATTGGCATTTTAAATTCTTTTATTAGTGAAATTGATCAGAAAATAATTCCTGCATTATCAGATACAGATTTAAAATAACGTTAAAAGATTAAGCTGAGTGATTCTACTACATCATTCGGCTTTTTTGTTGTTTTAAAATGAAAACATAACTTGTCAATATCATTAATTTACAGGAAGCATAATAACAAATGGGGATGAAAAACAGCTGCCTTGAGCGTGACCTTCTTTAAAATGTTTGAATGCTCCTGTTATTTCACTAAACTTGAGAAAATCAATAATATACGTTTGTGCTACAAAGAAGTTTCAAAAATATGTATTGTTATGGAATTTAAATTTATAAATATGTAAAAATATTGAATAATTTGAATTATATGTTACATAAATAATTCTGTGAGTTATTATTAAATTTATATTAATCAAGGAGGGGATATTGTGAAAAAAACCTTTTTATCAGTTATGTTAACGATGTCATTATTAGTCTCGTTACCATTTTCAGCTTTAGCAAACAATTCTACAAATGAGTTAGCAGCAAGTCAAGAGTCACGAGTAACCATTGATGCTTTTCTTGAAGAAGCTGTCACAGCTTTAACATTTCAGCATGCGTCAGACTATATGAGAGCAGAAGTCATCGGAAATTGGCTTGGTGATTATGAGTTCGAAAATACAAGCAACTATATTACTGAAAATCAGTCTGCACTTATTTTAGTAAAAGCACTTGGTGCAGAAACAAATGAGGAAACGCTCGATGATTATAGAAAAACAGCTGAAAAACTAGGCTTATTTAAAGGTATTTCGGATTTCCAGCCGATTACAAAAGCAAAGGTTTCCAAAATGTTTAGTAATGTAAAGCAATATCAAAACAAAGATATTAATAACACAGGGGTACAGGAAATCTCTGTCGAAGATTTTATGCGGAATCCCGGTAGTTTAGGTTATCAAATGTCTCCAGATGGCCAATACATCGCTTACGCTGCTGAATGGCAAAGTCGCTTAAATGTGTTTATAAAGAACATGGCTGATGAGAGCGAGCCTGTGCGAGTAACAAGTACAACTGATCGAGATATTGCGGGGCTTTTCTGGAAAGATAATAGTATGTATTATTTGAAGGATAACGGGGGAGACGAAAATTATCATATTTACTCGTCTACATTTAACGGTGCAGAAGAAAAAGATTTAACGCCGTACCCGAATGTTGTTGTACTTCCTATTGATTATTTAAAAGATGTTGAAGATGAAATTTTAATCATGATGAACAAAGAAGATGCAACGGTATTTGATGTTTATAAATTAAACTTAAAGACAGGTGCAACAAAGTTAGTAGCAAAAAATCCTGGGAATATTTTAAGCTGGATTCCCGATAGCAATGGACAAATTCGAATGGCTGTAGCATCTGACGGTGTAGTAGGTGCTGTTTTATATCGTGAAACAGAAGAAGAGGAGTTCCAGCCCTTTATCTCGATTGATGCTGGTGAAACAGTTTCACCGCTAGGATTTTCTCGAGACAATCAATCTATTTATGCCGTATCTGATAAGGGTCGAGATAAAGCGGCACTAGTAAAATATGATTTAGAGGGCAAAGAAGAAGTAGTTTTCTCAAATCCACTCGTAGATATTTCAGGGGCTCTTTACAGCTCAACAAAAGATCAACTTCTTTACGCTGCGTATATCACGGATAAAGTTCACTATAATTTCTTCGATAGCGAGTTTGAAAATCTTTTCAATAAAATGAAAGACCAACTCGGTGTAAGTTCAAGTGAATTAGGGATTAACGATTACAATAAGGAAATGACGAAATTTATCGTAAGTGTTTCAAGCGATACTGTGTATGGAAAGTATTATTATTATGACGCTGAAACAGAAACAATGACATTATTAGCAGAGTTAGGCTCATGGTTGGATGCTGGTAATTTAGCGGAGATGCGTTCTATTTCCTATGAAGCGAGAGACGGTCTAATAATCCATGGTTATTTAACACTACCAAAAAATAAAATAGCTGAAAATTTACCGTTAGTTGTCATTCCGCATGGTGGACCATGGGCACGTGATATGTGGGGCTTTAATAATGAAGTACAGTTATTAGCTAATCAAGGCTATGCAGTTCTTCAAGTGAACTTTAGATCATCCACAGGCTACGGTAAAGATTTCCTTGAAGCGGGCAACAAACAATGGGGATTAAAAATTCAGGATGATATTACAGATGGGGTTCAATGGGCAATTGATTTAGGCATTGCTGATGCAGAAAAAATCGGTATTTACGGTGCTTCCTTTGGGGGGTATGCAACTTTGGCCGGTATAACATTCACACCAGACTTATATGCCGCAGCTGTTGATTATGTAGGGGTTTCAAACATCTTTACATTACTGGAAACAATCCCTCCATATTGGGAAACACAACGAAATATGTTCTATGAGCGTGTAGGCCACCCTGAAAAAGATAAGGAACTGTTAAAAGCTGCTTCACCGGTTTTCCATGTCGATAAAATCAAAACACCTTTATTTGTAGCACAAGGGGCGAATGATCCACGTGTGAATAAACAAGAATC
This sequence comes from Solibacillus isronensis, assembly GCF_023715405.1. NCBI lineage: Bacteria > Bacillati > Bacillota > Bacilli > Caryophanales > Caryophanaceae > Solibacillus > Solibacillus isronensis. The sequence continues at coordinate 119,457 of NZ_JAMBOC010000004.1, read as the reverse complement.
AGACCAAATCGTACAGGCACTTAAAAATAGAGGTGTGGAAGTTGAGTATATGGTAAAAGATAATGAAGGACACGGCTTTGCAAATGAAGAAAACCGAATTGAATTTTATAACGCATTGGTAGACTTCTTTGCGGAATATTTAAAGTAAACTATAAAAAATCTATAGAATATTAAAAACGGGGTTATCCGAAAAGCAGAATACTTTTTCGGATAGCCCCGTTTCATATAATTAATTAAATTGTAGATTCAACCGGGAAGAAATTAGGTAATTGTCGTTCACGTTTATCAAGGATAATTTGTTCCGGTTTGATTCCTTGCTCACGCAACACGTCAATGTTTTGCATAATAAACTCGTCGCTGCCGACAACATAAAATAGTCCGTCCGGATCTGCAGCAAGTTTTTTAGCTTCTTCATAGTAATCTTTTCGATTATCAACATACTGTGATGTGAAATTTTTATCAGGTGCAGATTCAAAAACATCAGTAAATAAGAAGTTCTTTGTTGAATCAATATTAAGAGAATGAATACGATTGATGTTATCAGGGCGTTCCAAATAAGTAAGTACAAGCGGTCTGAACGTTGCAAGACCTACACCGGAAGATAATAAATAAATATTTTTATCTTCTCTTTTCAGGGGTACATTTGAATGAATTTTAAATAGTGCAACTTTATCGCCGACTTTTAGATTTCTTAAAATCGATTTAAATTCAGAGCACAGTTCTCTTATGCGAGTTGTAATCCCGACAGTCTGCTCATTTGGTAACGTGGAGATTGACATATGACGAACTAAGCTTTTATTTGGCTGATCACCAGCATTGAAACCTTCTAATGCAAGGTGTGTGTGGGCACCTTCTTCCCATGTAAAGCCTTCAGGAAGGTCGAGCAAAAACGTTTTAACTTCTGTTGTTTCATCAATAATTTTGTTTATTTTCGTCCAGTATATTTGCATAAAACATTCTCCTTAAATAATGCTTATTTTCTTTATAGTTATAGTATATCACAGATGATAAACATTCTCATTTAAAATCATCCGTAATTACGTTAATTTATTGGAAACGCCAGTAGTAGAAAGGGTTATGAGAGCAATAAAAGAAGAACGATTTCCTGGATACAGAAAATCGTTCTTCTTATTTTATTATTATGCAACGATTAAAGCTTCTCTACATTATGGTTTAAGCGCGTAAGAAACTGTTTAAGCTGCTGTAATTCGCTATCTGAAAAATCTTCATAAAGGTCATTCAGAAATTGATCTTTAAACATTGTGCAACCTTCAAGTAATGCTCGTCCTTTATCGGTAATCGTTACAAGAACTTCTCGGTTGTTTTTTGCATTGCGTTGTCGTTCTACATATTGCTGTTCTTCAAGCAGCTTTAAATGGCGCGTAATTGCAGATTGATCGATAGCTAAGGATTGTTGCAGAACCTTTTGAGAAACGCTTCCTTTTTTTAATAAAGAAACTAATATTTCATATCTCGTTAAACTGACTTCTGTTCTTTTTTCAAATATTTGCGTTACATGACGGTCTAATCTTTTTAACATCATGATCATCTGTTTTTTATCATCCAAACAAACTTCCATACTATACCTCCTTACATTGATTGCTCTTCGTTCCAAGTATCCCTATATGGTAGCATTTCCGTTCATTCGGATAAAGTCAAAAAAATTTCAATTGAACATGTCAGGCAAAGGACCCTATAAGTCCATTAGCTAGAGAAACGAATAATTTGTTCGAATGGTAAGCGTGATGAATTACGAGCTGGCATAGCAGCCTTTCCGATAGCAATTAAAATCATCGGCACCTCATTGGCAGGCAGCTCATATCTTTTAGCGAATGCAGCTTTATCAAAGCCGCCCATTATTACTGTGTCATAGCCCATATCCTTCGCTAAAAGTACGATTTGCATAGAAATTAAACCTGAATCCAAATGTGCAATATTACTGCGTTCAGCATCAGAAAAATTGCTGTACGATGCTTCGGAATTTGAAATCATCATATCTGCAATTTCACGTGGCATATAGCCTAACTCAACATTTAAATCATTAATTTGCTTGGCATTTTTATACATTTCGATATCGCCAATGACTGCAATAATTGCAGAGGATGTTTCGATTTGTTCCTGATTAAATCCAGCGATGCGCAACTCTTTCTTTTGCTCCTGATCGTCAATAACAAGGAAGCGCCAAGGCTGCAGGTTACTTGATGATGGAGCTGTTGTTGCCTGTTGAAGTATATGTTGAATTGTCTCGCGAGGAATCGCAACACCAGATTCATATTTACGAACCGATTTACGTTCATCCATTAATTTTTCTAAAGCTGATTTTTGTTGTGACATTTTTTTCACCCTTCTTTATCGAAATTAGAATAGGTTTTTATTTTAGTTGATTAGTCAATGGTTGACAAGTCATATGTCTTATTCGAATTTGGATAGCGGAAAGATATAAAATAAATTAGCTCGCAGCAGCAAAGGAATACCGAGTATAAAAATATACGAGCAGTCTTCTATAGTATTTAAATCAAATGTAAGGGGACTTATGGAATTCCCGCAAGGAGCTATTCGTTTTTTGGGGGGAGGTTAAAAAAATCATATGAAAAAGACAGGGGGAATAAATTCCTCCTGCCTAAAAATTCTTAATCTTGATATTCCTTATAGTGTTCGGATAATTGATTGTTCAAGCGTTCTAATTGAGTGATTTGTGAATGGGGAAATCCATCTATTTTCGTTTTTTGAGAACACATCCAACATGAACAGTGAATTTTCCCTTTTGCAAAATATCCGGTATAGCGAGCATGCCATCCAATTTGTTTCGCAATTTTAAGTTTCCGTTGAATGACTCTTTCACGCTGATGTCGAAAATAGGCTCGACTACGATTTTTAGTATGTGGTTTCATTACCATCAACTCCTTGGGTTAGGGCTCAGCCTGTAAAAGTCCCCCAAAGAATAAATTGGACCGTTACAGGCTGAGTATGATGGCAATAAATATTTTGTTAAGGTTCATATCAGTCACTCCTGGTTAAAATATTTATTTTAATTATACATTAAATGTTGTGTTATTAATAAGAGTTGTGTGGACACATAAATCGGTAAAAGAATTGCATTACAATTGCTGATGCGATCATATCGGACATAGCCAATGCCTCGGCTTCAATTTCATCAAACAATTCAATATCCGTTTGATAATCTTTTTGAATCATTGTCACGGCTTCTTTTTTAGTTAACTCTAAATGTTTATAGAACATTTCCTGCAGTGCATCTTTATATAAGTATGGATTTAGATTGCTTAAAAATAAAACAATGTCATCCGCATTTTTATACCATTCTTTTTCTTTAGCATTCACCGTGTTTGTATCTCCTTTGACTGCAGCTGTTACAAGTTCGGCAGCAATTACTAGGTGAGCTTGAATAAGCTTAGCGTAGTAATCCGCAATTTGGTCGCCATAAAATGGGCGCAGACAATTGCCTAAGTCAGTTGCGTTTTGCAGGAGGCGCTTTTGGACAAATGGTAAATCAGGCAATTGGAACACAATGCTAATAATCGTCATTCTGGTCCAATTGACATGCTCCATCCAAAGTAATCGATTCATTGCCATATAGTCTGCCTCTGTTTTACTTATACAACGCTGATCAAGATTGCTCTGTTGCCGAGTTAAAAAATGACGAAGCGGTGCAGTATATTGGGAAAAGGGTTGCGCATAGGAAGCGCTAAGCGGATAAGTAAAACCATTTGTATAAAAAGGATACACTCATACCATTCCTCTCAACTTTTAGATTCAATAGTAATATGAATTTGGGCTTTTTTATTAGCATACTCATCCGCATCGGCGTTTGTGAAAGTGTTCGAGAGGATTTCATATTAGATTCAATGGGGAAGCGACAAATTGGCAAGATAACGCAACCGAACTGCGTGAAATTTACAGCAAAGCTTTTAGATAAACAATGGGATAGAAATTTACTTTCCACACACACTGTTAGTGGAGGTGAGTTGAAATGGGTAACAATAAACATAAAAACAATAAAACTCAGGATAACAAAAAACAGCAGAACCAAAATCAAAATGCTAACAGACCACGAGCAAACAGAGAAGAATTTGCTCAGGAAGTAAACTTTAACCAAAATCAAAATCAAAATCAAAATCAAAATCAAAATCGTAATAAAAACCAAAAACAGAATAATAAAGACTGTTAAGATATTCTAAAGCCTAGCCCCAATATTTTTGGGGTTTGGTTTTTTTTACGTCTGCTGGAATCGGTTTACGTGCTATAAAAAAGGTTGATTTGATTTGATTTGATTTGAAATGAAGAGGGTATTCTAGGATGGAACTGAATATTGGGAGGCGATTTTGTGAAAGGCTGGTTATTTTCAGGTACAAATAAACCATTAGAATTGATTGAGAAAGAAGATCCAAAAGCAATACCGGGTCATGTTGTAATTGATGTGAAAGCTGCTGGACTATGCCACTCAGATGTAGCGGCATTGCAGGATCCAGGCTGGATGCCACTTTTCCCTAATGGGCCTGTTATTATGGGGCATGAGTTCGCCGGGGTAGTGATTGAAGTTGGTGAAGGTGTGAAAAACATTAAAGTCGGGGACCGTGTTGGCGTTAACCCGATGGATAGAGCAACGAAAGTAACTGCCGGATATAACTATGATGGTGGTTATGCGGAAAAAGTGCGTGTTCCTGAGCATCAATGTGTAATTATCCCTGAAGGCGTTTCCTTTGTAGAAGGTGCAGCTTCAACAGATGCCGGTATCACCGCTTATCGTGCTCTTTTTAGTATCGGGCAAGCGAAAGAAGGTACAAAATTAGGAATCATCGGAATCGGCGGACTTGGACAATTTGCTTTACAAATGGCATTAATTAAAGGGTGTGAAGTATATGCAACCGATGTTTCTCCAGATGCGCGTAAACTTGCTGATGAACTGGGTGCCCATAAAGTTTACGATACGATTTTAGAGATGAAAGAAGCTGAATGTGATGTCATTGTTGACTTTGCCGGTTTTGGACAAACAACGTCTGATGCATTGGAAGCTGTAAAAGTACAAGGCACAGTTGTAATTGTTGGTATGGGGAAACTGGAATCCAATATCAATACGTATTTAATGATTACAAAAGAAATTAAACTTTTAGGAAGCAATGGTGGATCGGTAGAAGACTTACAAGGAGTATATGATTGCTTCTCTACTGGTAAAATGAGTCCGAATCTGATTACTATTCCATTTGGAGAAGTCGACAAAGGTATCGAGAAACTGAAAAATCATGAAGTAAAAGGTCGTTTAGTAGCAGTATTTGAGTAGTAAATTTAAGATCATCCTATTTAAACCGTTACGACATAAAAATAGCAGTTCAAATTTTAAGTAAAATTTGAACTGCTTGTTATTTTTGACAGGTTGACCTTTATTGTTTTGTAATTGCTTACTATAGCTTAAATTTTGAAACAGATTCAGATAATTTTTCAACTTGTTTATTTAAGTGCGTAGCATGTGTCGTTACTTCAGAAGTAGCTGATGTTTGTTCTTCGATTGAACTCGCAATTTCCTGCGTCTCTGCTGTAACCTCTGTTGTCATTTCATTAACAACTGCTATTGAAGAGACAACGACATTTTTTTGCTGCTGCATTGTTAAAACATTTTCCATCGTGTTTGAAATCGACATTTTCATATTTTCCAATGTATCGGAAAGCTGTTTAATTGCATTATCTACAGTATTAACTGCTAACTTCTGATCTTCGCTAATCTCATTTGTCTGCTTCATCACTTGAACGAGTTGCTGAGTATCCTCTAAAATACTTAGAATGATTTGCTGAATATTAGTTGTTGCAGCTTTTGAACTTTCTGCTAGGCTTCTTACTTCATCTGCTACAACTGCAAAACCTTTCCCGTGCTCACCTGCTCGAGCAGCTTCAATCGAAGCATTAAGCGCAAGTAAATTTGTTTGTTCAGTAATTTGGGCAATTACATCTGTTACTTTCGAAATGGATTTCGTTTTTCCGTCTAACTGTCCGGTTACGACCGTTACTTCATTGAAAGCTCGCTCTAAATTCGCATAAGATGTTTCCAATTGTTGAACTTTATCAATACTTGTATGCACTTCTACCAATGCTTCGTCAGCATCATTTACCATTTGCTGAGTTTTTAGTTCTATAGATTCAATACCATCAGCCAATACATGAATAGCTGTAGAACCATCATGCATTTTTTCTGCCTGTGTGCTCGTATTCATTGCAATTTCTTCAATGCTGTTTGAGACATTATTTAACGCTTGCTCATTTTCCTTGGCAATAATAGCTAAACTGTTAGAAGAATGCTGGATTTCCATTGAATTTTCATTTACTTGGTTAATTAAATTACGAACTTCATCAAGCATATTGTTGTATTGATTGGCTAAGTCTGCAATTTCATCATTTGACTTTGTTTCGAAACGTGAAATAAAGTCACCGCTTGCTGTTTTTTCAAATACTACTTTAAAGCTTTTTAAAATATCCACTAATTTTCGTGCCATGAAATAGGCGAATAAACATCCAATTATCAAACCAATGGCTAATGAAATCCAGCCTGCAATCGTTAATTTATTTAACTGTTGCACATAACTATCTTCATCTACTAAAGAAACAATTTGCCAGTTATTCTTCTCGATAACTTGTATTTCACCTGTATAATTCACGTCATTCCATACAAACTGTTCAATTTGGTTGTTCCCATTTTTAGCATCTGACATCCAATTAAACTTTTTTTCTAATTCGGAAGTATCTAATAGATCGGTAACTCCAGTAATCTTGCCGGAATTATCGGCAATGATATTCTTACCGTCCCCATCTTCGATAAATGAAGATACAATCAATCCATTTGGATCGACAATCATTAATTTTGAAGATGATTTTGCTTCGATCCCTTCACGAATCTCACCAATTGTAGAGAAGTCAATATCATAGCCGACCGCACCGACAAGTTTATTATCTTTAAATACCGGGGCAATAACAGAAGTCATTAACTTGTTAATACCAGTATCCAAATAGACGTCCATCCATTGCATGTTGGGGTTTGCATTCAATTTTGCAAATGTTTGAGAGTCACGTACATCCCACTCATAATCTATTCCAGGTGTGGAATGCAGTTTGCCGGAATTAAAATCCATGAAGTAGACGGATAAGTAATTTTCATTGTTCTCTTTTATAGTGCTAGTAATTTTATCGATATGTAAAAAATCCACTTGATTTTTTTGTAAAATCGTTTCAATAACCTGACCGAATTGTAAAAGGTTTGTTTCATAAGTTTCCAAACCTAATGACACTTGATCCACAGCATTTTTAGCATTATTAGCAGAAGTCTGTTCATTTTCTTCGGTTAATATATTTCGTACTGTCCACTGACTAAATAAAACAGTGATGGCGACCGCTGAAATAATTGCGAGTGAAATCAACACTATCCACTTGGTTTTTATCTTGAAATTTTTTAGTATATGCATTTTCATCTACCTTTTACCTATGTATTGACTTTCATCCCAAAATGAGGGTATTAAAGACGAATATTAGAATATATTATTATGGGACTTATGTCTATCTATATTTCGGAAAATTATAATATATATTTAAAAGTTATAATTTTTTGATTTATTTTATTATTCATTGCATTTTATGAAATATTTTATATGAAAATTTACGACTAAAGGATAGCTCTGGATTTTTGGTTCAAAATATCCAAGATAGGGCATATAAAAATTATTGATGTTTTTTCTATATAAGTACTGGGAATTTAATGAAATTAGAAACAAAATGAGTGGGTGATAATAATGGATGTATTGGATTGTATTATAATCGGCGGGGGACCGGCTGGATTAAGTGCCAGTTTAGTTTTAGGCAGGGCTAGAAGAGAAGTTGTATTATTCGATGATAACACGAATCGCAATCGCGTGACGCATGAGGCTCGTGGATTTATTACACGGGATCGGACCAATCCTCTGGAGTTTAGAGAAATAGGATTAAAGGAATTGGAGAACTATTCATCAGTATCCTACGTAAACGCAACAGTTACTGAAATAACCAAGGATAAAGATGAAAGATATATTGTCAAAGCATCTAATAAGAAGGAGTATATGACAGAAAAAGTTATACTGGCTACAGGCATACAAGAGGTTTTTTTCATACCTAGCATAAGAAACTACTACGGAAAAAGTTTATTTAGCTGTCCATACTGCGATGGTTGGGAACAGCGGGATAAGCCTTTGGTGGTCATCGCGGAAAAAGAAGACCATGTGTTGCATTTGACTAAATTAATATATAACTGGTCGAAGGATTTAGTTGTTTTAACAAATGGCCTTGAACTTTCGAAAGAGGCGGCAACACAGTTAGAAAAGCGGAATATCGAAATAATAGAAGATCGGATAAAAACTTTAATTGGTAATGACGGGTTTTTAGAAAAAATAGAATTTGAATCAGGAGAAATGCTTCAACGCTCTTTTGGTTTTGTAGCGCCAACATATTACCGTCCGAATAAGCTTGTGGAAATGTTAGGTTGTGAGGTACATGAAAATGGAAAAGTCATAACGGATGGGGTTGGCAGAACTTCTGAGAAAAATGTCTATATCGCTGGAGAAACTGAAACAGCCCGACCGTCTTCATTAATGATTTCGGCCGCCAGAGGAAATAAAGCCGCAGTTTCAGTAAATGTCGATCTTACGGAGGAACGTTTTTAATCAGGGAATAGAAAAAGAGCAATAAATTTACGAAACGGATTTTTGAAAAAGAATTCGTTTTTTTCTATTGAGTATGTCTAAACAGGTTATGCTAATCTATCTCTTACATATAAATATATTAGAGGTTTATTTAATCTATAAATAAGTTGATATTACAGTAAAAACTATCGGAAATAAATAAGTACGCAGAAATGGCTGCGTTAATTGGAAGGTGTATACGATGAGAAAGATTATTTTATCAACTGACAGTGGGGCAGATTTACCGAAAGAACTGGTTGAAAAATATCAAATTCAAGTAGCTCCTATGCATATCATTATGGATGGGAAAGATTATTTGGACGGGGAACTCTCTGTAGAGGAAGTTTTTGATTATTATAGTCGTACTAAGAAAATTCCATCTACTGCAGCTACTAATGTACAGGAATATTATGATTTATTTTCAAAAATCAGATCTAATTTTCCGGATAGTATTATTATTCATATTGGGTGCACATCAAAAGCAACTGTCACTTTTCAAAGCGCGGTCATTGCATCAAAAGAATTTGACGATATTTTCCTTGTGGACTCATTAAATATAACAGGAGGATTAGCTGCGATCGTTATGTATGCAGCCATTCTGCTTGAAAATGAACCTTCCATTGACCATATTCGCTTAATAGAGAAAATAGAATCCTTTGTTCCGAAAACACGGCTTGCGATTCTACCAGGTAGTCTTGATTTTTTGAAAGCAGGTGGAAGAGTCAGTAATCTTGTTTATCTTGGGGGAGCATTGTTGAAAATAAAGCCCTGCATTGAATTAAAAGAGGGGAACCTTGTTTCAAAAAGAAACTATCGCGGGAAGATGAGTATAGTAGCAGAAAAATTTATGCGTGATTTTTTAAATGAATATAATATTGATAGAAAGCTGCTATTTTTGATTTACTCAATAGGACTTGATGAAACTATTAAAACCCGGATGGTTGAAATTGCAAGGGGAAAAGGATTCGAAGATGTGAAATGGATGCAAGCGGGAGCTGGAATATCTACACATGCTGGTCCAGGAGGAGTTGGTATTGCTGGATTAGAATATTAGCTCACAAAAAGTTATAACGTTTCGATAATTGAGGGGTAGATACAGTATAGATAAAATTGTATGGATATCGGCCTTGCCCTTATTATGTCATTTCGTTTGAAAAGAGAGCGTTAGCCTGAAAATAAATAGATAAAAGAACGAATCCTCACAGTGGATTCGTTCTTTTATTATTATAAATATAAACTCATAGCGATGATTTGTGCTGGAAAGGGCATTTACCTTGGATAGGTATGATATCGTCGCCGATAAAGGATTGTTTCCATTCGTTATGTGTCGGATCTCCAAAGTGTCCGATATCGGGATGCTTCGGAAGCTGATCCCAAACTTCCACACGTTTCCGCACTTTTTCCCTGGACATAATACCGCCTTTTTCGGTACCCTCTAAACCTTGGAATATTTTACGAGGCTGAAATCCGAGTACCATTGCATTTCCTAAATGGCGGGTTTTGCGCTTCTTATATGCAGGAGCATTTCCAAATACAAAGATAGGCTCTCCAGCGAAATGAAAATCCCACAAATAATGGTCCGGGTCACGAGGACTGTTTTCCGGCCATTCTACTTTATCTACTGTATGTAGGTACTGGAGGATATCCCAAAACTGTTGACGGTAATCATCTAGCGCCCCTTCTTGTTCAAAAGGCTCAACAAATACAAAGAGACCGTGCCTTTTATAATCGGGCTGTTTAAATAAATCTAAAAAACCTTCTACTGCGAGGGGTAAGTTACTCCAGTCGTCCTGTGCAATATACGCATAGCGAAGTTCGCCTTTTAATTCGCCGCTCATTCCAAAAAAGCACGGGAATGTTTTATCTGTTACTGTATTATGAAAAGTTTCATATTCTTTATAGAGCCAACTTGGCAAGTCCGTTCGATTGTGGAAATCTTCTTTTGTTAATAGTGCCTGCCCTTTCGTAATCATACTATCTCCTCCGTTAATGTTCTTCGCCTAATTCTTATTGCAATTCCATACCCCAACGAAAATTTCTTAAAACAATAGTATTCACCTTGTAATGATCACAAAGAGTTTTTGAAATCGCAAAAATAGGGAATAGTATAAGGTGAATCAAGAACTTGGAGGATGACTTATGGTAAAAATATTTTCGAAGCAATCTCAAATAGTATGTCAAAGTGAGTATGGAACTTTAAAAAAGGTCGTGTTATGCGAACCTAAATATATGGAAATTAAAGAAGTAATTAATGATGTTCAAAAAAAATATATGAAAGATAATATTGATCAAGATCTTGCGATAGCCCAGCATCGAAAGTTTGAACAAACGCTTCGCAATGCTGGTGTGGAAGTAATTAAACTACCACCTAGTAAAGACCATCCGGAACAAGTATTTACAAGAGATATTGGTTTTACTATTGGTGATCAGTTGTTTGTTTCAGAGATGGCAAATTCTATACGTCAAGGTGAAGATGAAGTTTTGGCGCAATGGCTGAATGAAAATAAAATTTCTTATCATAACCTTTCTGTACATTCTATTGAAGGTGGCGATGTGATTATTGACGGCAATAGAGTTTTTGTCGGAATTAGTGATCGCACATGCAAGAGAGCCATTCAAAATTTACAAAAAGAACTGCCCGATTATGAAATTCTTCCAATACCGTTTAACCCAAAATATTTACATTTAGACTGTGTATTCAATATTCTTTCATCAAAAGATGCACTTATTTTTCCGGATGCATTCAAACCAGAAGTAGTCAAACTTTTGTCGAGTATGTATCACTTAATCGAAGTAAGCGAAAACGAGCAATTTTCAATGGGGACAAACGTACTTTCTATTGGACAAAATCGTGTGCTGAGCTTGCCGGTTAACCGTGATGTGAATTATCAAATGAGACAGCATGGCTATGAAGTGCTGGAAGTCGACTTTTCAGAAATCATTAAATCGGGCGGCTCGTTCAGATGCTGTTCGATGCCAATTGTAAGGCAGTAAAATTTGATGCCTTAACATTTTCCTAATTCGCATTCGATTTTAATATATGTATTTAATACAACGCTCATTCTAAAAGTTGTGCATCCCGCATTTCCTTTTTAGTGTATATTTAAGGTGAATACGCAAAAAAGATTGCAGCAGTGACTGCATTTTTGAAAGGAAGGTACAATGAAAAGAATTATTTTATCGACTGAGAGTGGTGCAGATATACCGAAGGACCTAGTTGAAAAACATCAAATTCAAGTAGTACCGATGCACGTTATTATGGATGGAAAAGATTATTTGGACGGTGAGCTGTCTGTAGAAGAAGTTTTTGATTTTTATGATCAAACGAAAAAAATTCCGTCTACAGCTGCGACAAATACCCATGAATATCAAGGTTTGTTTACAAATATTCGATTAAAGTTTCCTGAAAGCATTATCATTCACATTGGCTATACGTCAAAAGCATCTGCTTCCTTTCAAAGTGCGGTTATTGCAGCAGCAGATTTTGACGATCTTTTCCTGATTGATGCATTAAATGTAACGGGGGGATTAGGTGCAGTAGTGATGTATGCAGCAAATCTACTTGAAGAAGAGCCTGACATTAGCCATGAGCACTTAATTGCAAAAGTTGAATCAATTGTCCCTAAAACAAGGCTGGCTTTCCTGCCCGGAAGTTTAGACTTTTTAAAAGCAGGGGGACGGGTCAGTAATATTGCATATATCGGTGGTGCATTGCTTAAAATAAAGCCTTGCATTGAGTTAAAAGAAGGTAAGCTCGTTTCAACTAGAAAATACCGTGGCAAGATGGACATTGTTGCAGAAAAACTTATGAGGGATTATTTAAATGAATACAATATTGATCGGAAGCAATTATATTTAATCTACTCGATAGGACTTGATGAACAGATTAAGAAGCGTTTAGAAGAAGTGGCGAAGGAAGCCGGTTTCGAAAATGTAAGGTGGATCCAGGCCGGTGCGATGATTTCAACTCATGCGGGTCCTGGAGGATTTGGTATTGCTGGCATCGAATCATAAAAAAATAAGAAAGAACCTGGAGTTTTTAATTCCAGGTTCTTTTTTGATTATCACTTTTGCTCCTCCATGACACACTGCCTCGCTTTCAGATTAAATTTTAGATTACTCCAAAAATATTCTGTTTAAGCTCATTCAGTTTTTGTTGGTCCTTTTGAGATTGATCTTTCGCACTCATCGGGTTAACCCTCCAGTCACTTAGATTTGAAGTGAAATCTTTAATAGTATAGGCCGTATTTCATTTTTTAAACATTAATCGCAAAAAAAAATAAAAATTATGAGGTGTTCAATTGTATCATCTGAACAATAAGAAAGAACCTGGAGTTTTTAATTCCAGGTTCTTATTTTGATTACCACTTATGATCCTCCATGACACACTGCCTCGCTTTCAGATTAATTTTAGATTGCTCCAAAAATACTCTGTGTAAGCTTATTCAGTTTTTGTTGGTCCTTTTGAGATTGATCATTCGCACTCATCGGGTTAACCCTCCCAGTCACTTAGATTTGAAGTGAAATCTTTAATAGTATAGGTCATATATCATTTTTTATACAAAAAGTTTTAAAACTTCTCCGGAAAATAATTTGGATTCCAAGCGTTAAAAATTGTCTTCATATAAATAAATTGGTGTTCAGTTGATTACAGCATACATTCATTAAATATAAGCAAAATAAATAAGAATCCAATTCGTTTTTAGGAGGTGAAAAAGTATGGCGAAAAAAAGTAAAACGAGCTTCACTAAGAACAAAAAAGAAAAAAAGGATACGAATCGCCGTGAAGAGTATTCGAAAGAGTTTAATCAAGTAATTCACAATAACCCGCCGCAAGAAGTTACAAAGCATAGAGGAACATAAGGATGCCATGCACCGGGATATCTTTTTGATGCCCGGTGCATGTGATTTCCGCAACTTATTGTTATAATATGTATAAGAAATATGAATACATAAAGGAAGATGAATATGACATTTGAAGAAATTTTGCCTCGTTTAAAAAATGGTGAGAAAATAATCCGTAAAGGCTGGGGCGGTGCTGAACTATATGTAAAATATGTGCCTGCGACTACATTGGATGGCTTGGATATGAACCCGTATTTTGTTATTAATGTAACAGGTGAAGGGTATACGATGTTTACACCGACGGTTTGTGATATTTTAGCGGATGATTGGGAAATCGTTCTATAAGGAATTTATGCTGGCTTGTTTTTATGCAAGTCAGTTATTTTTTTGGAGGGAATTACAGTGGAAAAGCAATTTAAAAATAAAGTCGTCGTTATAACGGGTGCTGCATCTGGAATCGGACGAGCGCAAGCTGCTGCCTTTTTAAATGAAGGGGCTACTGTTATTGGGATCGATATTCAGAAAGCATATTTAACAGACGACAAGTATCATCACTATGCAGGAAGTGTAACAGATCAACAGTTTATTGAAAAAACGATTGGACAATTAGAATCAATAGATATTTTATGTAATACTGCCGGTATCCTTGATGGGTATGTCCCGTCACTTGAAACAGAAGAAGCACTTTGGGACAAAATCTTTAATGTGAATGTAAAAGGGATGTTCTTAGTAACGAATGCAGTATTGAAGAAAATGCTTAACCAAAAGCGCGGTGTTATCGTAAATATGGCATCGATTGCAGGAATGATTGCTGGTGGCGGGGGAGCCGCATATACCGCTTCCAAACATGCTGTAATCGGTTATACAAAACAGCTTTCCTATGATTATTGTAAGGAAGGAATACGTGTCAACGGAATTGCACCGGGTGCGATTGAAACACCGATGAATGCGGCCGATTTTGAAGGGTCAGGCGAAATGGCGAAGTTAGTAGCTGAGCAAACACCTGCGGGCAGATGGGCCAAACCGGAAGAGGTTGCAAATGTTACGTTATTTTTAGCGAGTGAAGCAAGCGATTATATGCATGCAACAATTTTACCGATTGATGGTGGATGGATGAACAAATAAAGTATTGCCATTATTTAATATTTACTCCATAATGAATGGGTGCAAAATCACACTATGGCACTTTGGCAGGGTACTAGCACCCATGCTCCTTTGGTCATAGTTATCAGTAAAATAGCCAGTACAAGCTATTTTATAAAGGAGGAAATTAAATAATGGAAAATTCTGTTTCATCATCACGTGTCAGCGTGCATGAAACAGCAAAAGTTGCGATCGTTGCTTCTCTTTATGTAGCAGTGACGCTTGTTTTGGCTGTCATTAGTTTCGGAGCCGTACAATTAAGGCTTTCGGAAATGTTTAACTATTTAGTGCTATTCCATAAACGTTACATAGTAGCAGTAACATTAGGTGTAGTCATTGCGAACCTCTTTTCACCGATGTGGTGGATTGATGTACCAGTAGGCGGGATTGCTACACTGATTGTATTGGTTATTTGCCGAATCGTTACAAAAAATATGAAAAACTTAGTGTTAAAAATTGTTGTAACCGGTATTATTTTTACGGCATCCATGTTTACAGTTGCAGCCCAGTTGATGATTGTTTTTGATCTGCCATTTTGGCCAACGTACGGAATGGTAGCAGTGGGAGAAGCCTTTTCAATGCTAGTAGGCGGCGTCACAATTTATTTATTGCAAAAGAAAATTGATTTTACAAAATAAAAATTAAAAATCCGTTAAATATAAGAAGCAGACAGTTCAAAGTTGAACGTGTCTGCTTTTGCTTTTCTTCGTATTATTTACGTGAAATACTCAAGTTTCGCATTTGGAAAGAACTTTTCCATATAGCTGTAGAGCTTTTCTTTCATTTCATCCTCTTCGTTCTTTTGATAAATATACTTACTAATTCCGTATTTCCCCCACTTCACGCGTCTTACAGATTCGTCCAATTTTAGCTTCGTCTTCGGATAGTTTTTATTAATCACATTTTTAGCAGCCTTTGTAAAACGGTGCTGAATAAATTCGAATGTAATGTCTTCCCTAACGTCTTGGGGGAGTTCGGCGTCAAGTCGTTCAAACATATGATAGTAACCTTCCTGCCATCCTTCATGAAGGTAAATGGGTGCTACGATAAATCCAAGAGGATAACCCGCTCTCGCTACTTTGCCGGCTGCTTCAATTCGCTGGGCGAGCGAAGATGTACCCGGTTCGAAATTTTTTATGACATAATCCGCATTAATACTAAAACGAAATCTTGTATGACCATTATGTTTTGCATCGAGTAAATGATCAACATGATGAAATTTCGTAACAAACCTTAACCTGCCCAACTCAGTTTGGCCGAAATGCTCTATCGCTTTCTTTAATGAATGTGTTAAATGATCCAACCCTACAATATCGGAAGTACAGGCCGCTTCAAACCGGGTGATTTCAGGAGCACGTTCTTCAATATATTGATCCGCTGCTTCAAATATTTCCTCGACATTCACATATGTGCGAATGTACGGTTTGCTTCCCATTGTTGTTTGTAAATAGCAATAATGACAGTGACCCATACACCCTGTAGCAAGCGGAATAGCATATTCAGCGGATGGCTTGGACGTATCAAACTTCAAAGTTTTGCGAATACCAACGACAAGTGTAGATTTTGCGATTCGATACTTTTGCAAATCAGTGTCTCCGGGGAAGTTTCG
This sequence comes from Solibacillus isronensis, assembly GCF_023715405.1. Lineage (NCBI taxonomy): Bacteria > Bacillati > Bacillota > Bacilli > Caryophanales > Caryophanaceae > Solibacillus > Solibacillus isronensis. The sequence continues at coordinate 103,152 of NZ_JAMBOC010000004.1, read as the reverse complement.
TATTTGGTTATGGGAGGTTGTATAACGTATCTCAATGCCCAACGCTTCAAACTTTTCTTTTAATTCTTTGCCGAGCGGATAGTCCAATGCTTTCGGTTCAAAATAAACAAGCTGCGGCACGAAAGGTTTATTCATGTTTTTTGCACAACACCTTTCTTTTAGATTTGCATTAGTTTGCCTTAAGAAAGCCGCATTTATGAGGTGGTAATTATTGCAGTATCTAGCTTATTTCTTTCCTTTTATATGTAATTTTCTCGAAAAAAAAAGACTCCTTAAAATTCGCTAATCAGTCTTGAACCAACCAGTATCCTGAGCCCGAGTTGTTGAAGAGAGGAGTCTTGTTTAAATAAGCTTAAAAGTAATAATTTGTGAAAGGTGATTCTAAAAGTGGGGTGCATGTTTGTTGGGTAGTATTGTATTGCTTAACTGGCATTAATTCATTTTTCTCAATCATCACGATACGATCCATTAGTTCATCCGTTAATTGCTTCGAACTTGTGGAAACGACTAAATCCAGTAATCCAAGCAGTGCTGCGAAATCAAAAACTTTGAAGCGATAGCCTAGTGGAATCGCTGGTATACCTGCAGCCATAGATAGTAAATTGGCATGGAGTTTAAAGTTTATCGTTGCAGTACACGTCGATAATTTATTAATCATTTGCTGTTCGGTATAAAGGTTTTTGTCTAACTGTACATTTTCTGTGTCGCCGATTTTATTATAAAGTCTTTCGCAAGGGGATATATCGTCTGACCACATCGTGTATATCAGTATTTTATAACCCTTGTCAATTAGTCTTTTCACTGCTGCGACTAATTGGTCTTCTACTGAACTTTCATTTGCTCCATATAAGCGATTAAATGTTGTTCCCCAATTGATTCCGATAATTTTTTCTTGTACATGAGGCTTCAATGCGTCTTTATTTTGTAATAGTAAAGCAGGATCGCCAATTATTTTAACCTTTTCGGATTTTTCTTTGCCCACCATAATTTCGATCGCTTTTTTTGTTAGAGGACCTCGAACACCTACAAAAAGCGCATGCTCCAAAACTTCTTCCAGTACATCAATATCTTTTTGTTTAAAGTTTTGTTCTAATGAAGCCAGTTGATCATTTATCAATAAATTTAGATTTGATTCTTCAATCCAATCTAACCCGGATCCCCATATGAGTACTGATTTTTCTTTATGAATAGCATTTTGAAGAATTTCAAGGTAGCCCGGCAATAATAATGAGCCTCCGCCTAATACAACCGTATCAAATTCGTCGAGGTTTTTTAAATCAGTTCCAGGCATTGATGGCTTAACAATGATTTTATCTTTATCCAAGTATTTGGTGCATGTATCTCTGAAAATATGCCATAACAGTTCATCACCCAAATTATTAAACCCGATCCAGCCTATATATAAAACCTTTTTCATTTTTCCATCCCACCTTTTATTGTCTCGGAATAAACTTTCAATGTTTCTTTTACTACATTATTAATGTTAAACAGTTCCTCGGCTATTTTTCTTGCTGTAATCCCGTTTAGTTTAAGGTGATTTTGATCCATCAGAATTTTCTTCAAATCATCCCGTAATAAATGTCTGCTGCAAGCTGCTTTTGATCCGTGGTCTCCAAAATAATGACTCCAGGCATCTTCGAAATTGTTTATATCCACAATCCCAAAATACCCGTGGTTGCCGACTGCAACAACTTGTTTTTCAGAAGCCATAGCCTCTAAAGCTACACGGCCTGTGCCTACAACACAATCTGCTGCTGAGTAATAGGGGTGCATATTTTTTTGCTCTCCTACTATATGGATAAAAGCCTCATCACACATTTCTTCAATCATTCGAGCTAATGATTTTATCTCGCTCAATTTATTGCCGTCACCCACTATAATGACATGAAGATTAGGGATAGTATTTAATTTGAGATCTTTGCAAGCTCTTAAAAAAATAGAACAAACTTGTGCTTTTGCCCATGTGATTCTGCTGGCATAGAGAAGAACTGGAGCATCTTCAGGTATTTTCAATTCACTTCTAACATCTTTTACAGCGGAATTTCTTGGATAATCCTCTAAATTGATTCCGTTTGGTATTAAATAAGGGTTTTCTATATCAAATGTTTTTATATAATTGCATAAAGGAGGGCTCACACAGATGACTGCATCGGATAATTTAAGGAGTTCTTGTATTTCATGGTTAGGATAATACGTTCCGTGTATTGTGATGACGGTAGGGATATTTCTGTTTTCGGCCGCTTTACCAGCTAAATATCCGGAAGGGGTCTGATGAATATGAACATGGGTAATATTTTCGGTCTCGATAATTTTCTCAACTTCTTTTACTAATATAATTTCATGATCTTTTTCCAAAGAGATTGATTTTGGAAATTCGATTGAATAAATAGGGCAATTTAATGCTTCGAATGCATCAACTAAACTACCGGTTTTATTTGCTGCAATCGCCACAAAAATATTATTTTTAACCAGTTCTTTTGCCAACCCTAATACATGAGTTTCGGTTCCCCCGATATATAAAGCATCTACTACTATTAAAATCCTTTCGTCAGCCACTCTTTTCACCTCCATAAAAAGTTTTGGAACGTTGTTGATCATGTTTCCGGTAGTAATATAAAATGTCTTTCAGATTCTCTATTTTTAATTTTGCATTTAAAAATTTAACGATGAATTCATAATCTTCTGCTCCGACGATTCTTCGAGTCGGGCCACCAAGCAAATCAAATACTTTTCCGCGAAATAAAATTGTTCCGTGACACACACAGTGACCTCCTGCTTCGTAACATTTCCGTATAGACTCACCATACTTCAACCAGTCGGCCGTTTTACCGAGCACTTCCAAGTTTTCATCATAAAATACTTGGTAATTTGATCCGACTAAATCGTAATCTGGATTGTTTAACAAAAAATCTACTTGTTTTTCAAAACGCAGAGGGTGCGAAATATCATCTGCATCATTAACTGTAATATACTCGCCGGAACTCATAAAATAGCCGATTGTTAGGGCCCCGGCAAAGCCTGTATTTACAGGTAGATTACATACAATAACCGAAAAAGAAGGTTTTGTATTTTCCAGCCAGTCTTCAACTATTTTGGATGTATTGTCAGTTGACGCATCATTTATAAGAATGACTTCCATTTTATTGTATTTTTGCGACTGAAGACCGTCTAGGCAATTTACTATAAATTGCGCGGCATTATAGCATGGAATAACTACACTTACTAATCCTTCTTGTCTTTCCTTCATAGCTCTCACCTCAGTAATAGGATATGAATCTTATTTCACAAAAATTGTGCGGCATACTTATATTTTTTTGGGAATCTTGAAAAATAGAATATTTACCCAAACAAGTTTCTCCAGCAAACATATCCTTTTAACATAACTTCATAAAGGGGGGTAAATATGTGGCAATTACGTAATATTCTCGGAACTTTAAAAGGATCGAGTCTCACAGTTGCAACGGAATATGGAAAAGTCACGGGTACGTTATTAGAAGTAAACTTTGACTATATAACACTTTCTTCAAACTCAAACTTTCTGTATATTCCATTAACGAACATTAAAAATATAGCTTACTAAAAAAGGAGGGGATTAGATTGAATGGCATTTTGTATATTCAGCTTTTGAGGTTATTAAACCAAGAAATAACTGTTGCAGTTGGTGAGGAACTTATTACCGGAACATTGGAATCGGTAAATCAAGATTTCCTGACTTTAACAGAATCTACAGACACGTATGAACGAGAAAGTACAACAAGAATTATTGTTTTAGAGCAAATCAGTTATATACAAGTACCGATGTTTGGTTAAGAGCGTAAATGATGAGGCAATGGATGAAGTAAACAATGAAGAAAAATACAGAAAAAATTGGGACAAGCAACCTAAATGGATGGCTCTGAAAAACGCAAAAAATATCACTTTTTTCCTTAGAGAAAAGTGATATTTTTTATATTTAATTGTCTTTGCATTCGGAAACCATCGTTATATTAACAATAAGTTGAATTAATTAAAGGGGTCTGCCGCCTTCATTTTCCCAGCGGTTCATATCGCTGCTTTCATCGATTGCATCTTCGTCAAATGGATGGGAATTTGTACATGCCACAATAGAGCTCACCATTTTCAGCAATGTCATTTTAATATCATCCTTTTTGATTATCGTTCTACTCTAGTATATGCGGCAGTGAAAGATTAGTGCGGTTCCCAATGATGCATAAAGCATCAACGTCTCTTAATTTTTCCGATTGAGGAAAGTATAGATTGCCTCTACAAATTCTTTTTTAGGATAAGTGAAATATAATTCGCTCGCTAACCGAACAGTATCACCGAAGAAGAACCGTTCATATTGTGTTTGCCTCGTTCCAAATGAACTCATCGTTAAATCCCAAGCTAACCGGAATATTTTCACTCGTTCTTCAGCAGGTTTAGTTGCTGCTTGAAGATACTGATCTAAATCGCCTCTAATTGGGGAGTGAAATGCCTTTTCTGTCGGTAGTGTAATTATTCCGCTTGCACCAATAAGCTGAATGATTTCAGTGAGACGTGGATAAATTTTTGAAAACGTATATCCGGCAACTTTCAAAGGGAAAATTGCAGGTCGTAAATAGCCAAATTCATCAAGTACGGCATCATTCTCCGCTTTATCCAACAGGGCTTTCATAGTTTCCAGCCCCACAATAATTTCAGACATCTTTTCATGGATATGCTGATATTCATAAACTTTGATCGTCTCGATGAGGAGTTCAGCTATACCTAAAATAAACTCCGTTTTCGCAATCTGCCTTATTAAAACTTGATGCTTGGCAAAATGGTGAAAAGCACTTTGAATAATAAATTTTTCGGCAACCTCGACATTGTTGTAAAAAAAGACACGTTCCCACGGTACTAATACATTGTCAAATACGACGATGGAATCCATTTCTTCATATTTTGAACTTAATGGATGATCAAATGCAGACTCTCCGCCTATAAAGGAATCTCTGCAAATAAATTTTAATCCTTTCGTATTTGATGGGACCGCAAACGAAAAAGTTTCATCTTCGCCGAATACAAGCTTACCGACATTAAATACAAACACCTCATCGGTTAAACCCCCTTGTGTTGCTAATAAACGTGCACCCTTTATAATGAGGCCATCTTCAGTCTCCGCGATAACCTTTGCAGAGATAGGTTCATTTGTATTTTCAATATAACTTTGAGAACGATTAACTTGAGGCGTAATAAATGTATGTGTAATCGATAGATCATTTTCTCTCACCAATTCAAAAAATGCGCGGAGGTTGTCTGGGTAACAGTTTTCTTGACCCTCAAGCAGTGCTGCAGATGAGGTGAAACCCATTAAAACGGAATTCAAATAGTCGGGACTTCTTCCTAGAATTCCATGTGTATGTTTAGCCCAATGCTCCATCATTTTTCGCCTTTTAATTAAATCCTCTTTCGTTTTAGGCATCAAATAAGAAAGGCCGACACGTTTTCCTGAAAGGGGGGATTCGAAAGTCATTTCATCTATTATTTTAGGATCATGCTGTAAATCATAGAGGGAAGCTTTCGTCTGAATAAGCCCTTTAAATACAGGATGTTCTGATAACAGCCCTTCCACTTTTTCTCCATCCAGCCATATTTCATTATTTAACGAATTTAATCGGTTAATATAGCTTTCACCATTAATTGCACCCATTCATCCACTCCTTAGGTTTCATAATCATCGTCCAGCCATTTACTTACTTATATGCAAATATAGGCTTGAACTAAAACAAGGCATGTTTATATATACGCAACATATGTAAAGTCCGGCAGTATAGTGCTTGGTAACGTGTAAATTTTTAAAAGGGAGCTGTGCAACCTCAATATTCGTTGAGTCAGGAAAGAAAAAAGCATCGGGTAGAAACGTGTTTTTATACGTCCGAACCCGATGCCTATTACAATTTTAAGGGGTAAATATTTTGGTTGAGTGAGAATAAAAGTTTAATTTTATCTAACGTAAAATAAAAAGTCAATAAAATTTTTGTATTTTCTTTAAAAAAATGTTATAATAGTCTTATAATTGTTTTCGGTGCGTATTATGTATTCTTTGTTCTTTTTGAGTTCTGTATTAAGGATACGTTTTTATGTACTTTTTTTATTCATGAAAGCAAAAAAATCAGGCAGTTGTCTAAGCTCTTAAAGGGGCTAATTATTGACGGACGATCTAACGTAACTGTGTTTTTATTTTACAAGGAGGATTTAAATAATGAATCTAATCAATAAAAAAGTTACACATAAGCATTTCGGAATGGGTAGTATCGTTAAACAGAATGAATCAAGTATTGAAATACATTTCGCATCGGAAAGTAAAAAATTCGTTTTCCCTGATGTATTTGGAAAGCACTTAGTACTTCACGATAAAGATGATGTTCAAACACTAGAAAAAATCATTCAGAAAAAAGAACTTGAACGAAGAGAAGAAGAATGGCAAAAAGAAGAGAAATTAAAACTCCAGCGTAAAAACCAGGAAATTCGTTTAATACATGAAAAACATATGAAAAACTTCAAACTTCACCCAGAGTCACAATTAGTTTTTTGGTGTGACACTGAAGAACAGCAAACAGCATTTTCAGATTGGAAGGTTTTTTCGGGATTAACGAAAAGCGGTGTAAATAAAGGGAAGCCTGTAAAGCCTATTCGCCTGCACCTAAACAGTGCTGTCTTGTTAACGGCTGTAGATGAAAATTCGCCTGAAAAAGATCGACGCATTTTAGGTGTGTATATGGTAGAAGAGAATTTTATCGGGAAATTGAGTGAAGATGGATATATTCCAGCACATTCAAAATACAGAATTAAGCTGACAGAACAGGAAGCAGAGCAAATGCTGTTCTGGAACTATTATGTAAACGAAAAGTTCACTCACAAAATGACATGGAATACAGGTAAACATCGTTACTTTGACAATGTATGGATGGCTCAAATTTTACGTGATATTATCTCCTTGAAAACGGACCCTCAGGAAAAAGAGCTGGCTCAGCAATTCTTTACACATTTCTGTAAAATGAATGAAATAACAGCGTCAGAATTACCACAGCCTAATGGTGCCTTGAAGCGTATATAATTATATAAAATATTTATAAAAAAGAACGAATTCCATGGAATTCGTTCTTTTTTTGTATGAGGTACTTTAATCAAATATATAACGGATTACATCAATGGCCTGTTCAACAGTTTCCACTGTTACATTTGCTTTATTAGATAGCTCTTTTAAAGGATGAATTAATGACTCAGGACGAATAATGATCGTCGGTTTATTCATCGCAATCGCTGTACTTACATCCATTGCGGTATTCCATTGTTTATACTTTTCACCGAATAATGCAATGACGATATCTGCTTTCTGCATTAATACCTGTGTCCGGAAATTATTAATATCAGAAGCAGCATTGTCCTTATAATATGCAGAAGGCTGTATGCCTAAAATCTCCTCGCCAATATTGTCTGAACAATCGTGGTCTGTCTGTGGTGCTACAAAGTGTAAAGGAAGATTTTTTTCCTTCGCCTTTTGTGCAACTTCTCCCCGCCAATCATCATGAATTTGTCCTGCTAAATAAACTGTCAGTTCCATACGAATGCCTCCTCTAATTTCTTGCCTTATATTCATACTAACGAATTCATCTATATATTTGAAGTAAACCCTCTGTTAAAGGATAGGAGAATCCATTGCTGAAATTATGATATGGTTGTAGAAGAGTACAATTGAAAATAGAAGATGATTTAAAGGAGGTACACAATGAAAATCGGTTTAATCGGCGCGGGTGCAATTGCTCATTTCCTGTTGGAAGAAATAAATGAAAAGAGGCAAGAAAACTTGCGTATTACAAGTGTTTTTGTAAGGGACAGGGAAAAGCATCATTTACTTGAATCCAATTATGGAGTAAAGGTGTACACGGAAATAGATGCATTTTTAGATTCAGAAATTGATATAGTTGTGGAGGCCGCAAATATTGAAGCGGTTCATACATTGCTACCTTCAGCAATCAGGAAAAAGGATGTTGTCTTAATTAGTATTGGTGCATTAGTGGATGAGGAGCTGTTGGCAGAGCTGAACACCTTAGCGAATGAATTCAACCGAAGACTTTACTTGCCATCAGGTGCAATTGGAGGGTTGGATTTACTCCAAAACGCCCATGTGCTTGGTACAGTTACATCCGTTGCGCTAACAACACGCAAGCCGGCGAGCTCATTAATTGAGGAAACAATCGAGAAAGAGAAAGTGATATTTGAAGGGAGTGCGACGGAAGCGATCCGACGTTACCCTAAAAATATGAATGTATCAATTGTGCTTGCGCTGGCTGGAATTGGATTTGACGAAACGAGTGTAACTTTAGTGGCAGACCCGAAAATTGATAAAAATATTCACCAAATTGAAATGACAGGGGATTTTGGGGAAGCAACATTTACAATTAAGAATAATCCTCTTCCTGCAAATCCTAAAACGAGTTATTTAGCAGCAATGAGTATTTTAGGAACACTAAAAAGGATAAACAGGAAACTGCTTACCGGTTAATGGAATAAAAAGCTATTTATTGATTAAAAGACAGCTTTTTAAATCATCTGCTTTTACTTTTCTGCACCATTTACGCTAATATTGTTACAGGAAATTTAAAAGTAAGAGATGATTGTTTGTAATGAGAGGAATTGAACTTAACATATGAAAGAGAATTTTTGGCAGGAGTTACCGAAACCATTTTTTGTACTCGCGCCGATGGAAGATGTAACAGATTTAGTATTTCGCCATGTAGTGGCTGAAGCAGGAAGACCGGATGTATTTTTCACGGAGTTTACTAACTCGGAAAGTTACTGTCATCCTGAAGGAATAAAAAGTGTACGCGGTCGTTTAACATTTACAGAAGACGAACAGCCGATTGTTGCACATATATGGGGAGACAATCCCGAGAATTTCCGCAAGATGAGCATTGGTATGGCGGAATTGGGCTTCAAAGGAATCGATATTAATATGGGTTGCCCTGTACCGAATGTTGCGGGGCGAGGAAAAGGCAGCGGTCTGATTTTACGTCCGGATGTAGCAGCAGAGTTAATCGAAGCTGCTAAAGCAGGTGGTTTGCCTGTCAGCGTGAAAACACGACTTGGTTATAAAGAAATCGATGAGTGGAAAGAGTGGCTTACCCACATTTTAAAACAGGATATTGCAAATCTTTCCATTCATTTACGTACACGAAAAGAAATGAGTGCTGTTGATGCACATTGGGAGCTTATTCCTGAAATTAAAGCATTGCGTGATGAAATCGCTCCAAATACACTGTTAACAATTAACGGTGATATTCCGGACCGTCAAGTTGGTTTAGAACTTGCAGAAAAGTACGAAATTGACGGAGTAATGATTGGACGCGGTATTTTCAAAAATCCTTTCGCTTTTGAAAAGGAACCAAAGGAGCATAGTCCTGAGGAGTATCTTGACCTTCTGAAACTACAGCTTGATCTGCAGGACAAGTATGCCGAAGAACTTCCTCGTTCAATGTCGGGACTTCACCGCTTTTTCAAAATTTATGTAAAAGGATTCCGAGGTGCCGGCGAACTGAGAAACCAGTTGATGAATACAAAATCTACGGATGAAGTACGTTCATTGCTTAATAGCTTTGGGTTAAATAAAGAAGAATAAAAATAGGCTTGATTCCGATTAATGGAATCAAGCCTATTTTTTAACACTTTTGTAAACAGCTATAAAATGGATACAAACCTATCTCCGGTTGCTTATTTAAAACCTGTGGATTCTTTTAAGGATTCACTGGTTTTATTTTTTATCTGAAATTATTTTAAAATGGATTTTCTTCACGTTAATACTGTATGATACATAGTATAAGAATAATACTGTATGACATACATTATAATGATTTGAGGTGTATATATGAGTAATTTACTGAATTCCTTAACGACAGAGCTTAGAAGAGGGACATTAACTTTAGCCGTTTTAAGTCAATTAAGAACTCCGCAGTATGGCTATTCATTGGTTCAGCTATTAGAAGGTGCTGGTATTTCAATTGATCAAAGTACTCTGTATCCGTTGCTACGCCGACTAGAAAAGCAGGAACTTGTTACGAGCAGCTGGGATACTTCTGAGAGCAGACCGCGAAAATACTATGTGTTGAGCGAATATGGTACGGAAATATTTCTGCAACTAAAAAAGGAATGGATCGATAATTCTAAGGAACTATATGCTTTATTAAGAGGGGATGAAGAAAATGAGGATCATTGATGTATATATTCAAGAAGTCACTCGGAGATTGCCTGAAAAAATGCGTACGGATATTGCACTGGAGTTACGTTCAACGATCGAGGACATGTTGCCGGAACAATATAGTGAGGATGATGCAAAACAGGTTATTAATCAGTTGGGCAATCCTGCCGTCCTGGCGAGTGGCTATAAAGATGAGCCGATGCATCTGATTGGTCCTCGTTATTTTGATGTATATGTCTCATTGCTTAAAATGATTGTCCCTATTGCCGTTATCATTACTCTGATTACGGTTATTACGAAATATATTGTTAGTTATAATGGTGAAGAAGCAATTTTAATGAGTGTGTTATCTATTTTTGGAGAAAGCATCTGGTCGATATTTAATGCTGCAATCCAAGTTTTTTTCTGGGCAACTTTAACGTTTGCGATTATTGAAAGGGTTGATAAAGATAAAGAACAGCAACCGCTAACTGCAAGCATGCAAAAATGGACAGCAGATGATTTAAAAAATGTCCCCTATATACCTAAAAAAAGAGCGATCTCAATGTTTGAGGTTTTTGGAAGTTTATTGTGGACAGCTATTTGGGCAACTCTTTATTTTTATGCCAACCAGCTTATAGGGGTATACGAAGGTGATGGGGACCGACTCCAGTTCGTTATGATTGCGCTGAATCAAGAAGTTTTACTCCAATATTTGCCGCTAGTTATTTTAATCATTGGACTGGAGATTTCCTTTGCACTTTATAAATTACTAAAACAACAATGGACAAAAGGAATGGCAATATGGAATGCGGTTATCCAATTATTGTCCACTGTTGTGTTTGTAGTAATTGTAATAAATCCTGATATAATGAACGATCATTTTGTAACTTATATGATGGAATTATTTACGATGACGTGGACGCAATTTAGCATATGGGTGGTTGGCAGTGTTATTATCATTTTCATCGTAAGTGCTGTAATATCTGTCTATGATGGTTTTAAAAGAGCGAATGCACGTTAATTTCTGGAAAAAAGAACTGATTTCCTATTAAGGGAGTCCGTTCTTTTTTATGCTTCATGCGAATTTCTAATTTTGAAAGAAATAAATGTTTTCTTATAAAAAGTAAATTTATTTGTTTTGCAATTAATAATTACTTTTTTAATATAATATTAAAGTGTTATATAACAATACTTTGTGTATAAAAATACTATTTACATCAATTAAATAGTGGGATTTTTTGTATATTCTCCTCTTAATATTCATTTGTATACTTAAATCGAAATATTTTAAATACTATTGCTTTTTTTCTTAACCTAAGTAAAAATGTAAAAGGTAATAACAATAAAGCATCAAAAATAGGTATAAGGCTATTTATAATCAAATTTTAGGGGGTAAGGAATTGTTTTCAACAACTTGGAATCGGTTATGGGAAATGCATGATCAAGTAAAAGACATGTTTACTTTTTTCATAAAACCAAATTCTTCAAAGGTCGTATCAAAGGGTGTTACCGGAAAGTCTGGTAACGAAAACTCAGGTAATGGTGGTGGATATACGCCTCGCAGTTATACAACAGCGCAGATGATTGGTCTATTTTTAGGTCCACTGCTTTTTGTTTTAACATTATTGTTCTTCCAGCCAGAAGGTCTCTCAACAGAAGCAAGGGGAGTATTGGCGAGTACTATTTGGATTGCGACATGGTGGATTACGGAAGCGATTCCGATTCCGGCAACATCGTTATTGCCGCTCGTATTGTTTCCATTAACGAATAGCTTGGATATGAAGGTAACAGCATCTTCTTATGGGGATGAAACGATTTTTCTGTTCATGGGAGGATTTATCATCGCTCTTGCAATGGAGAAATGGAACTTACATAGACGTATAGCAATTTCAATTATTTCGATGGTCGGTACAAATATGGACCGAATTGTTCTAGGATTTATGATTGCAACAGGATTTTTATCGATGTGGATTTCTAATACCGCTACAGCGATGATGATGATTCCAATTGGACTTGCCATCATCAACCAAGTTGCAGACGGATTAAAAAATGACCCGTCGATTGATACATCTCCACAGCGTTTTGCATTTGGTAAAGCATTGATGCTCGGAATTGCATATTCTGCCTCACTTGGTGGAATCGCCACATTAATCGGTACACCGCCAAATACATTGCTTGCTGGAGCGATTAATAAAATGTATGGCATTGAACTATCATTTGCTGGATGGATGCTGTTTGGTGTACCATTTGCATGGATTTTTATTTTTGTGACATGGATTTACCTTGTTAAAATTGCGTTCCCATCAAAATTAAAAACAATGCCTGGTGGACGTGCTGTTATTGATAAACAGAAAAAAGATCTTGGAGAAGCCTCATTTGAAGAGAAACTTGTATTCATTGTCTTTGCATTAGCTGCATTTTCTTGGATTACGCGTACATTTTTACTGAGCAAATTTGTCGACGGTTTAACAGATGGCATGATTGCAGTTATTTTTGCGCTTGTGTTATTTGCGTTGCCTTCTGCAAACCGTAAAGGAGAACGCTTAATGGATTGGCAAACAGCAGTAAAGTTACCATGGGGCATTCTGCTACTATTCGGTGGAGGGCTTGCAATTGCTTCGGGTTTTGTAGGAACGGGCTTATCTGAGTGGATTGGTACACAACTTATGGGGCTTGAAGGCGTAAGTGTTATCGTCCTGATTTTCCTTGTAGCAGCGCTTGTTCTTGGTTTAACTGAAATTACTTCAAACACTGCAACTGCTTCTATGATGTTCCCGATCATGGCATCGCTGGCTGTAGCGTTAGGAGTTCATCCATACGCATTAATGATTGCTGCTGGTGTAGCAGCATCTTGTGCATTCATGCTACCAGTAGCCACACCGCCAAATGCGGCAGTTTTCGGATCAGGGTATATTAAGATTAAGGACATGATGAAGGCTGGATTTGCACTGAATGTGTTTGGTGTAGTATTCATCACACTGGCCATTTATTTCCTGCTTCCAATTATGTGGGATATTGATCTCAATTCAGTACCGGAAATGTTTAAAGTAATGAATAAGTAATTCAAAAAAGGTGAAATCGAAAAAGATTTCACCTTTTTTATGCTTTAATTATCGTTATATACGGTCATTTTCTTACTTCCAATTAAATAGATGATTAAAATAAGAATCATAAGTACCGCAGAAAAACTGAAGGTCATGCCGTAGCCAACTATACTTGCTATAAAACCTAATCCTACTGAACCAATAGCTAAACCGGAATCGATAAATATAAGAAGCATCGAATTGGCTGTTGCCTTTTTCTCCGGTGGAACAAGTGTTAATGCCCAAGCTTGAATAATGGGATGAAGAATAGCAAAAGCAATTCCGAACAGTACACCTGACAGTAAAACCATGATCATGTTAGTTGAAAAGCCTAATACGACCAACCCGACAGCACCTGAAACTGCAGCCGGAATAATGAGAATTCTATGCCCGAACTTATCGAAAATCTTACCAGAGAAAGAACGGATGATCACCATTGTAATTCCTTGAGCAATAAAAAACTGTGATATGCTTGCCCCTACATTAATTTCTTTCCCAAATGCCCCCATAAAGTTCACAATCCCTGCAATCGTCATATAATTGAATGCTACTAAAATAGACGGAAGAAGAACACGTTTATCGAACATATATTTATAGAACGGCTCTTTATTTTTCTCCTTTGGATGTTCCTTTTCAGCTTTCGTATTTTTTGTAAATAGACTGCACACAAATGAAAATGCCATAAGACCTAATGTTAGTACCATCATAGACTGGAATGAAAAATTTGCTAAATAGGAAATAGCAATAAGAGGCCCAATAGTTGTCCCAAGGCTCGTAGACATTGCAAAGAAAACAATGCCTTCACCTAAGCGGGACTTTGGCACAATAGTACTGGAAATTGTAAACACCAAATTTGTAAGCATGCAAAATCCAATCCCTTGAAGAGCTCTAATGACGATTAAAAATCCGATTGAATCATTGACGAAAGTGAGGGCGATTGTTCCTATAAAATAAAGCAAAGAAATAATCAGCAGCAATTTCATATTAATTTTTTGGATAATTATACTAGCGAAGAAGCGTGTAATCAGGGATGCAGTCATTAAAGTTGTCGTCATAATTCCTGCAATTGCAGGGTTCTCACTAATCGTGGCTACATAAATTGGAAAACCTGCTGTAATCATATAAAAAGAAACGAACATTATTAAAGACAGTAAAATAATTATTAAGTATTGGTTTGTCCATAGTTTGACTTTTGTTTTATTCATGATGGAAAAACCACCTTTCAAGGCAATATGATAGCAATATAAATTACTTTGCCCATTTCAAAAAAAATTATTTCAGGCCAGGATTTGTTATTAGCGGCATACATTCATAAAGTTCAAACCATACTATTCTTTATATAATTAATTTGAAGGTGACACGATGAAACGAAAATTAATAGTTGCAGCAATCTCTGTTGCTGTTATCTGTGCTAGTTTTTTATTAGCGCTTTCAATTTCCCCATTAAAAAAACTGGAAGGTCAAATAATGAAAAACCCGAATAAACCTGTAGTTCTCATTGTCGTAGATTCCTTAATGAATGAACCATTACAAAAAGTGATAAAAGAAGGTGATGCACCTGCTTTAGAATATTTAATGAACAACGGACAGCTGCATCAGGAAATGATTAGCTCTTATCCGACGATGTCAGTCACAATTGACAGTACGTTACTAACGGGTACATATCCAGATCAGCATCAAGTGCCGGGATTAATCTGGTTTAAAGAAGATGAAAATCGAATGATTAGCTACGGCAGCGGAATCGGCGAAATCTGGAGTAATGGAGTTAAAAATGTTGCTCTTGATAGTGTTGTCCATTTGAATAGCAGCCATTTAAGTAAAGAAGTGCATACAATCCATGAAGAGCTGGCTCATCGGAATCTTTCTTCAGCTTCGATCAACGGTCTATTATATCGTGGAAATTTTCAACATCGCCTAAATATACCTAAATTAATTACGGTAGCAGATCTTTTGCCGAAAAATATTGATGTTAATGGTCCTGCAATATTTTCACTTGGAACGTTATCTCAATATAATTCAGAAAATAATCGTTATAAATTTGTATGGAATCGTTTAGGTGTCAATAACCAATTTACTGCGAATGAACTGAATTACTTGATTGACCAAAAAATGTTACCGCCCTTTACACTTGCCTATTTACCGGATGCAGATGCTTCTATACACAAACATGGGCCTGAAGATTTAAAGGGAATACAGAAAGCGGATCAAGCAGTACAAAACATTCTAAATCGCTTTCCATCATGGGAAGAGGCTATAAAAGAAGTAACTTGGATTATACTGGGCGATAGTGGTCAATCGATTGTAACTGATGATAAAGAAACGGCATTAATTGATTTAAATCAGTTATTGAAGGATTATACTTTTTGGGAAAGGAAAAATCCGAATGCCCAACTTGCCGTCGCTGTTAACGAGCGTATGTCATACATTTACTTAACTGACCCCCAAGTTGAGCTATCCGAAATCGTAAATGCTTTAAAAGAGGATGAGCGAATTGGCTTTATCGCATGGAAGAGTGGACAAACAAACTATGTCGTTAGCCCACATAGTGATGGAAAGTTAGAATTCTCACCAGATGGTAAGTACGTAGATGATTATGATCAATCATGGCGAATTGCTGGAGATGCCTCAATTCTGAATTTAAAAATGACGAAAGAACAGCATATTGTATATCAGGAGTATCCAGATGCACTTGCAAGGCTGCATGGAGCGCTTCATTCACAGGAAGGTAGAGTTATTATCGTGGATGCTAAACCATCTTATGAATTTATTGAAAAGCATAGCCATGATCATGCAGGTGGTGGCGCGCATGGCTCACTTCATAAAGTGGATTCGGTTGTTCCGATTATTGTGACTGGAGCAAGTGAATTACCTGAATCTAATCGATTAGTTGATTTGAAAAAGTGGATACTTCAATTACTGGGTGAATCATAACTATGAAAGCATCCAGTTTTTTTATTGGGGAATTTACCAAACTGGAGACCAGGTTTTTAAAAATTGAATTGTCCGCTCTTTTCCGATACCCATTAATTTATTTTTTGTTGCTTCATCTAAATCAAATTGGGTTGCACTATATTCTTCAACCGGAATAAAGATAATATTCTTCTCGTGTCTTCGAGAAATATACCGATTATCATGAGCATTTTGCATCGTACTAAATAACGCTTCAAATAGTTGAATTCCATTATTAATATCATGAGGTTTCTTATCCTCGCTTGAACTACTGAGTTTCATACCAAGAACCGGCCGCTCTTTATTTCCATTATCGTAAATCCACATTGGAAAGTTACTCAAAACGCCACCATCTACAATAACAGATTCCCTTTTCCCATTTTTTAAATAGACAGGCTCAAAGAAGAATGGAAGACCGCAACTCATGCGTAAAGCGCGGGAGACCGGAAAACTTTTGGGATCTATATTATAGTGATGCAAATCATCCGGGAGAACAAGAATCTTGCCGTTTGTTAAATCGGATGCTACTAGTTTTAAAATGCCCTTTGGTAAATCTCCGAATGTGTAGATGCCTTTTGTCGCAAGTTTTTCGAGAAACCAGTTTTCCAAGGATTTACCACGATACAAGCCCATTCTTTTATATAAATTAAGCCATTTTAAAAACGGTAACTCGATTATGAATTTCGGGGGATCGAGTAAAACCTTTAAATTTAGTTCATCAAAAATTTCTTCAAGTTCCTTTGTATTAAATCCCGCAGCGATAAAAGTTGCCAATATGGCTCCGGCACTTGTACCGGCTACACGTTCGAACTTCACACCCTTTTCTTCGAGCGCCTGAATGGCCCCTACATATGCAAAGCCTTTAATACCGCCGCCTGAAAAAACCCCATCTACAATCATTCGTTCTCTCCTTCCTTATATTCATTTAGAACGTTCAATACTTTCCGGCTAGAAGTTAGTAGCTTTGGTATTTTTATAATGATTTTTTTAAATTTGATGTCATAACAGTATATGATATTAAAAATAAAATGGGCTTATTAATATTAAACAAAATTGGATATTAAGAATTACTATCCCGCAAATTTAATCGCCAAAAAAATAAAAAAGAAATTTATGGCCTGAAAAAGCGTATTGAGTCCTTATATAACAGCATTCAGTACTATCGAAAAACATTTTACTTTTAAAATATTCTAAAATTTACTATTGAAATGAAAGCACTTTCAATGTAAGATTTGAATAATTCAAATTACTAAACCGGTTTAGTAATATTTAGCTTAAGTTTTCTCAAGGAGGAATAATTTTGACTACAAATCCAACTGTTTTTACATTAGGAGATGCATTAGTTACGTTTAACCCATCCGAAACAGGACCGCTTCGTTATGTGCAAGGCTTTGCTAAGAAAGCGGGTGGGGCAGAGTTAAACTTTGCTATTGGTTGTGCCCGACTTGGATTGCAGTCGAAATGGATGAGTCGCCTAGGTAATGATGAATTCGGTAAGGGGATATACAAGTTTGCTCGCGGAGAAGGCATTGATGTATCGGACGTTCAGTTTGTTGATGGATATCCCACATCACTGAATTTTAAAGAAATACGTGAAGACGGATCTGGAAAAACCTTCTATTACCGTCATCAATCGCCTGTATTAACAATCGAGCCAGAACATATTACGGAAGAATTATTGAATGGCGTGTCAATCGTCCATTTAACAGGCGTATTTTTGGCAATCGCACCAAAAAATCTGCAAATTGTACTAGCTGTTCTGAAAAAGGCGAAGGAAAAAAATATAAAGATATCGTTCGATCCGAATATACGACTAAAACTATGGACGATTGAAGAAGCTCGTAAAGCGTATGAGCAAATTTTCCCTTATGTAGATATTTTACTTGCAGGACTGGAGGAAATGGAGCTTATTCAACATGAGGTAAGCAAACCTGGACTGGAAGCTTTCGCCGAGCAATATGGGATCAAACAGCTTGTTATTAAAGACGGTGCAAACGGGGCAAAGCTTTATTCAGAAAATGTTTGGCACGAAAAAGAAGCTTTCAAGATTACACCAGTTGATACGGTAGGTGCCGGAGACGGGTTTGATGCAGGATATATATATGCGACACTTCACAATTATTCACCGATAGAGAGTCTTACTTTTGCTAATGCGGTAGGCGCATTAGTAACGACTGTAAAAGGTGATAATGAGGGGTTGCCGGAACTACAGGAAGTACTCGACTTTATGAACAATATTAAAACAATTGAACGTTAATCAAATTAAAGGGAGATGAACATATGGTAAAGGCTGAAACATTAGCAGCGATAACAAGTTCGAAAGTAGTAGCAGTGATTCGAGGAAGTTCAGCAGAAGAAGCAATCGCTCTTTCGAATGCAGCGATTGAAGGAGGCATTCATTTAATCGAGCTCACTTACACAACGCCAAATACACAGCAAGTACTGGAAGCATTCCGCAATTCCGATGCAGTAGTAGGTGCTGGTACGGTACTTGATGCAGAAACAGCACGTCATGCGATTTTGAATGGAGCAAGATTTGTTGTAGGCCCACAGTTCAGCAAAGAAGTAGCAAAAGTATGCAATCGTTATGCTATTCCATATTTCCCGGGTTGTATGACGATTCAGGAAATGGTATCGGCACTTGAGTATGGCTGTGATGTGATTAAATTATTCCCTGCAAATAACTTTAAACCTTCGTTCATCAAATCAGTTAAAGGTCCATTACCGCATGTACAAATTATGCCGACTGGTGGCATAAATACTGACAATATCGGTGAATGGCTTGATGCGGGAGCAATCGCAGTAGGTATCGGCAGTGATTTAAATAAAGCTTATGCAACAGGCGGACATGCAGCAGTAGTAGAAGCGAGCAAAAAATATGTAGACGCAGCAAAACAAGGGGAGGTGTAAAAGATGAATATTACATTTCGATGGTACGGAAGAGGAAATGATACAGTGACGCTCGACCATATCCGCCAGATTCCGAATGTTAAAGGAATTGTTTGGGCATTGCATCAAAAGGCAGCAGGCGAGCTTTGGACGAAAGAAGAGATTAAAGAAGAAGCGGAGTATATACAGTCAAAAGGTTTCCATATTGATGTTGTTGAAAGTGTCAACGTTCATGAAGATATTAAGCTCGGTCTTGGTAACCGCGATTTATATATTGAAAATTATAAACAGACAATACGGAACTTGGCGGAAGTAGGCGTTAAAGTAATTTGTTATAATTTTATGCCGATTTTCGACTGGACGCGGACAGATATGTTCCACCCGCTTGAGGATGGGTCGACAGCACTTTACTTCGATAAAGAAAAAGTACAAAGTCTTGA
The DNA here is from genome assembly GCF_023715405.1 of Solibacillus isronensis. Classification (NCBI taxonomy): domain Bacteria; kingdom Bacillati; phylum Bacillota; class Bacilli; order Caryophanales; family Caryophanaceae; genus Solibacillus; species Solibacillus isronensis. Next base: position 83,590 of record NZ_JAMBOC010000004.1, on the reverse strand, counting down.
CCCGCAGCAGCTTGTGAAAACGGTTAGTGAAGCTTCTGATTTAACATTGCCAGGTTGGGAGCCTGAACGTATGGCCCGTATCGCGGAACTTTTCGAAGCTTACAAAGAAGTGGATGAGCAAAAGCTATGGGACAACTTACGCTACTTTTTAGATGCTATTATCCCAGTTGCTGAAGAGGTTGGGATACGTATGGCCATCCATCCGGATGATCCTCCGTACTCAATTTTTGGCTTACCGCGCATCATTACAGGAGCTGCAAGCTATGAAAAATTAATCGATATCAATGATTCTTTAGCCAACAGTTTTACATTCTGCTCTGGATCGATGGGTGCATCACCTGAAAACGACATGGTTGCGATTGCTGAAAAATATGCATACCGTTCACCGTTTGCCCATATTCGTAACGTTAAAATCGACGAAAACGGCAGCTTTGCAGAAACTTCTCATTTTACATCAGATGGTTCAATTAATATTAAAGGAATCGTAAAAGCTTTGCATGATCAAAATTATACAGGCTATGTACGTCCGGATCATGGCCGTCACTTATGGGGAGAAGTTTGTCGCCCTGGCTACGGTTTATATGATCGTGCACTCGGTATTATGTATTTAAATGGTTTATGGGATGCTTACAGCGAACAAACAGGAGGCAAATAATGATTCCAATACACGAAAATTTAGCAAATAAAGTAGCAGTAATTACAGGCGGCAGTGGTGTTCTATGTTCAAAAATGGCAATAGAATTGGCACGCCATCATGTAAAGGTGGCAATTGTCGGTCGTACTGAGTCTAAGGTTGAAGCAGTTAAAGAAGAGATCGTTGCAGCAGGCGGAACAGCTGTGGCCATCACAGCTGATGTACTTAACAAAGATTCTTTACTTGCAGCAAAAGAACAAATTCTTGAGCATTTTGGCCGTATTGATTTTTTAATTAACGGTGCAGGCGGAAACCATCCAGATGCGATTACAGAAAAAGAGTATTATGAGGAAAATTCTACAGGTCTTTCATTTTTTGACCTTCAGGAAAATGGTTTTTCAGATGTATTTTCTTTAAATTTCACAGGGACATTCCTGGCGTGCCAAGTGTTTGGAGAGGCACTTCTACAAGCTGAAAATCCAGCCATCATCAATATTTCATCGATGAGCGCATACACACCATTAACGAAAATTCCTGCGTACAGTGCAGCAAAAGCGGCAATTAACAACTTTACAAGCTGGATGGCTGTTCACTTTGCTGAAACAGGCTTACGTGTAAATGCAATTGCACCAGGATTTTTCATTACTCAGCAAAATAAAGATCTGCTCGTTGACGCAGAAGGAGAGTATACAGCACGTTCGAAAAAAATAATTGAAGCAACTCCGATGAAAAAATTTGGTGAGCCAGATCAGTTATTAGGGGCGCTCCTATTTTTACTGGACTCTTCTTATTCATCATTTATTACGGGAACAACAATTGCAGTAGATGGTGGCTTTAACGCATATTCGGGGGTGTGATATTTGAAAAATATCACGATTTCCGATGTCGCAAAGCATGCGGGAGTTTCTAAAAGTACCGTTTCGCAATACTTGAATGGCCGCTATGAATATATGAGCGAGCATACCCGAAAAAAAGTGGAATATTCCATTCGCGAGCTTAATTACCGACCAAATATTATTGCTCGCAGTTTGTCGCAAAAATCCACTTTCACTGTAGGAATTATTGTCGCGAACATTCTACATTCATTTTCCACTCATATTATTCGAGCAATTGAACTGAATTTTAATAAACACGGCTTTCATACAATCGTATGCAATGCGGATGATGAACCTGAGAAAGAACGGCAGTACATTGAAATGCTCATGGCAAAACAGGTGGATGGGATAATTATTTTCCCGACTGGAGATAATCTGGATTTGTATGAGCAAATGAAAAAGAAACAGTATCCGATTGTTTTCATGGACCGTACGATAGAGGGGTTGGGAATTCCCTCTATTTTACTGGAAAACGAACAAGCGGCAGAAATGGCGGTAAAGGCATTGACCGACAACGGGCATAGCCGGATTGCCATGCTGACCGCACCGGTAACACGTAACATTACACCACGGCTGGAGCGAATTGAAGGTTATAAAAAAGCTTTAGTGAGTAGAGGCATACAAGTAAAAGATGAATATATACATAGTGTCGAAGTCGAAGAAATGAAAGTGTCTCTTCGTAATATGTTTAAACTGGATCAACGGCCGGAAGCGATCATCGCAGGCAGTGACCGTGTATTAGTCGAAATCTTAAACTTTGCAAAAGAGAATCAACTTGTCATTCCGAAAGATTTAGCGGTTATCGGTATTGACGATGTATCATTTGCAAACTTGTTTACACCCCAACTTACGACCATTTCACAGCCGACAAAACAAATGGCGAATAAAGCTGTGGAGTTGTTATTACAGCAAATCAAAGGGGATAAAAAGCTGTCTGACTACAAAACAATCCGCTTTGGTGGCCAACTTAATATGCGTCAAAGTCATTAATACAAAAGCTGTGTGTTAGATAAGCATGGATGTGCAGCTATTAACCTAGGGGAAAAACATGGATTTCATAGTAGACTATTTACCGATCATCTGGGTCGCACTTGGTGTCGGTTTATTATTATATTTAAACATCGTTGTAAAATTAAATAGTGTATTAGCCTTACTTATTGTTGCAATTCTTGTTGGGATTTTAAATGGTTTATCTTTAACGGATGTTGTGACATCTGTTAAAACAGGCTTTGGGAGCACACTTGGTAGTTTAGCGATTATTATCGGTATGGGTGCAGTTCTCGGGAAGTTAATGGTTGATTCAGGGGCTGCCCAACGAGTTGCCTCGACATTGCTCAAAAAATTCGGAGCAAAAAATGTAGAATGGGCGATTTTAATTGTCGGTGCAATTTTCGGTATTTCTGTATTCTATGAAGTGGCGTTTATTATTTTGGCACCATTAGTTATTTCAATTGCAATTGAAGCGAAAATGCCTTATTTGCGCTTAGGAATTACAATGGTTGCAGCTGCTACGATGGCGCATAGTATATTCCCGCCACAGCCAGGTCCGACTGCACTTGTAGAAGCATATGGTGCGGATATGGGTATGGTGTATCTGCTGGGGATTGTTGTAGCGGTACCGGCAATTATAGCAGCGGGGATTATTCTTCCGCGTGTTTTAAAGAATTTGGATTTGCCAATACCTCCATTATTGAAAAAATCCGAAGAAGTAAATCTGGATGAAGCACCAGGTTTTGGAATTAGTTTATTAATTCCGTTATTACCGGCGATTATTATTACAGGTGCTACGATTTACAATATGATTTTCGATAAAGAATCGGCTGTCGGCCAATTTATTAACTTTTTAGGTAGTGCTGAAATTAGTATGATTTTGGCAGTACTGATAGCGATTTATGTATTCGGTATCCGTCTTGGCCGTACGATGAAGGAAGTAATGAATTCGTTCTCGGGTGCGATAGAAGGTATTGCAATGATTATCTTTATCGTCGGATCTGGTGGTGCATTTAAACAGATCATTTTAGATACAGGCATCGGTGATCTTATTGCAGGCGTGATGCAAAACACGTCCATTAACCCATTAATTATGGCTTGGCTGATTACAGCGGTTATCCGTATTGCTACGGGTACAGGGGTTGTGTCGGCGATTACAGCAGCAGGTATTGTAGGACCGTTAATCCATACATTTGATGTCAATCCGGTACTGATGGTTTTGGCAACAGCGGCGGGCAGTAATACAATTACCCATGTTAACGATGCATCTTTCTGGCTGTTTAAAGAGTACTTCAACTTATCGATTAAAGATACATTTAAAACATGGGGTCTTCTACTATTCACGACATCGATTGTCGGTCTTAGCGTAGTATTAATTCTGGATATATTTATTTGATAATTTTGATTATGGCATGTCCGAAACTTTATTTCGGACATGCTTTTTATTGTTCCTGTATAAACAGGATCCGCTCAAAGCTGCAATCTCTGCAAACGAGTAAATGTGGACAAATCTCTTCTTTAGCGGTATTTGGATAGCCGTCAAAAAGCTTAACAGTATTTTCATCATTATAATGTCCGTATGGATCTGAATAATCGGCTATCTTTCCTCCATCCTGCAGCGGACTGTTACATGTCGGACATGTCATACTGACTTTTTCTAATGCATTGCATAACGGGCAAATCGCCATAAGTACACCTCTATTTTTATCTTTTATATGTAATATGTCTCTTTACCATCAATAAATAAACACAAATGACCAAGGAAGTTATTTTTAGAATGGCCTTACTAACATTGAGCTATAATTTATAGAATCTAGGCGAATAACATAAAAACTTAAAAAATATATATTGGTACTAGGCGCTCACAACCTTTCTTTTCTCTCCATATGCTAAGTAAAAAGGAAAAGAGGTAGAGTATGGGGATTGAAATAACAGCTCTCCACTGGATCTATGTTGTTTTCATCATGCTGATCATTATCTTTATGATTAGACGTCTGGATACAACATTGATTAGTATTGTGGGGATTTTCGTTATTGCTTTCGTCGCGACAGGGGATTTTGTTTCTTCAATTGGCGGGGTTTTTAATAGCTTTATTTATGCAATAACCGAACTTTTATCTACTATTTTAATTATTTCAATTATCGTTGCGATGAGCCGGGTACTAACTAAAACGGGAATTAATGAAGTAATGATTGCCCCTTTTACAAAGATTATTAAAAACCCGACATTAGGATTTTGGACAATCGGGATATTGATGATGATCATTTCCTGGTTTTTCTGGCCATCACCTGCAGTTGCGCTACTCGGGGCTGTTTTGTTGCCTGTAGCTATACGGGCGGGACTGCCGGCATTAGGTGTAGCGATGGCAATGAACTTATTCGGTCACGGGATTGCGTTATCCAGTGATTTTATTATTCAAGGTGCACCGAAGTTAACGGCTGATGCTGCAGGACTTCCTGTAGGAGATGTCATATCGGCAAGTATTCCTCTTGTCATAACAATGGGGGTTGTGACGACAGCTGTAGCATTTTACTTTTTGAAGCGGGATATGAAGCGCGGCACTATTCCTTTAGTGGGAACGTATGATAATAGTACAGAGCAAGAGCTGGAGCAAACGGAAAATCTATTATCGATGACTCAGAAAAAAATCTTCGCTCTTTTAATTCCGGTTGTCTTTGTACTGGATGTTGTTGCAATGGCTATTTTTGATCTTCAAGGGGGAGACGCAACAGCACTAGTAGGAGGCACTTCTGTTTTTATCCTGCTGATACTTTGTGTTATTGCTTATAAAAAGAAAGGGCTCGACCAAACAACGAGCTACTTTATTAAAGGGTTTCAGTTTGGGTTTAAAGTATTTGGACCGGTCATCCCGATTGCGGCATTTTTTTATTTAGGCGACGCGGGTTTCCTTACAATTCTCGGAAATCATTTGCCTGAAACATCACATGGTATAGTGAATGACCTTGGTATGGGACTGGCGGCGCTTGTACCATTAACAACGGAAATTGCTGTTGTGACATTAACAGGTGTTGGGGCAATTACAGGACTGGACGGTTCTGGATTTTCAGGGATTTCATTAGTCGGATCACTAGGGAATTTATTTGGTACTGCAATCGGAGAAGGTACGGCTACATTGACTGCTCTTGGTCAAATTGCTGCTATTTGGGTAGGTGGCGGTACACTTGTTCCATGGGCGCTAATTCCTGCAGCAGCCATTTGTAATGTTAGCCCGTTTGAGCTTGCGAGAAGAAATCTTGTACCGGTAATAATCGGTTTAATCGTGACGACGATTGTAGCGCTTTTCATTATTTAACATTGGAAAGGGACGTATAAAATTTTTTACTTGGCACCTCATTACAAGTATGAAAAGAAATGTACTATATTTTGAAATTAAAAATATAGTACATTTTTAATTAACATTAACCGTTAGTCGCCAATCTGCCAAGCGGACCGGATTCATCGATAATATCTGCCAAATCAAAAACAGAAATCGGAAACATAGGCAGACCTACAACATATGGAGTAATCTCATATAATTGAAAATAAATGACGAGTGTCTTATCTGCAATATAGAAATCCTGATCCGGACTTATACCCGGAAAATCACCTAATGTAGGGAGATCCCGCTCCTGTATTTGAATATCGACAAGAGCAGAAAGTCTTCTGACATAATTGGTGCCCGGTTTAAATAAATCCTTGAGTGTACATAGCTTCTTCTTTTCTATATCAAATGTCAGTGATTCAATTGTCGTCATTCCGTGTGCGGCTTTTTCATGGTACGTATAATTGGAAAGGCTCAAACTTAGTACTTGCCGCTGATTATTTTTTATTTCATATAGCCCCAGCATTTCTTCTACTGTTGTCGGCATATCACCAACTTGCTGTGCAATTTGTTTTTTTACTAACGCCTTAATCGCCTCATTCATCTCACTTTCCCATGAATGATCCCACTTGTAAGTAACATGAGGATAATATACCAATTGGTTCGGTCCATAATCTAATCGAACAGTACTAACAGGTATTGGACCAATTTGAAGAATAGTTTCACTTCCTTCATTGTTTTTTTCTTGAATAAAAATATGCAACTAACCCTGCATACTGTTATTTATATGTAGGGTATATAACTTTATGAAAGTGTTGGCTTGAAAAGATAACTGGCAAAGTATTTTCATAAAATGGATAAGGAATAAGAACTCATAATTAAAGAATTCAAATGTTTAAAGAAAAACTTTTATGGGAGCAGTGAACATTGGAAAAGCAAAATAGTAAGTACAGATGGGTAGTTTTTGTTTCGGTATTGCTTACGTATTTATTGATGGCTAGTCAGCGGACTGCACCTGGCTTAATTACCGATCAGCTGATGCACGACTTTAATATTACAGCTACGACAATCGGGTTAATAACAGGAGTTCAATTTTTTGTATATACAAGTTTGCAAATACCAATGGGGATTTTGGCGGATCGCTTTGGTCCAAACTTCTTTCTTATATTTGGTGCGGTCCTTGCCGGCGTGGGAACAGTTCTTTACAGTGTCGGGACACATGAGTCGGTATTATTTATATCGCGAATTTTTACCGGAATAGGGGATGCAACGATTTGGGTTAATATGATGCTCATATTAGGCCAATGGTTTTATAAAAAGGAATTTGTCCGTTTAGTAGGTTTTGCCGGGATGACAGGCAGTTTAGGTTTCTTGTTGGCAACTGTACCATTTTCGTCTTGGATTGGACTCCTTGGATGGAGATGGGCATTTTTCTCATTAGGTCTTCTTGTAAGTTTATGCGGCATAATGCTGTACATGGTTCTAATAAAACAAGCAAAAAGAGCTTTTCCGCAAACATTGCCTGTAGAAACAGAGCCAGTCCAACGTGAAAAAACAGCTGGCATAGTAAAAAGAGTCTTTTCCAGCCGGCAAGCATGGGCTTTATTTTTATGCCATTTTGGAGTAGTGGGAGGCTATGTTGGATTTATCAGTTCATGGGCTGTGCCGTACGGAATGGATCTTTACGAAATGAGCCGGTCACAAGCGAGCCAGTTAATTATGGTTAGTTTAGTTGGTGCAATTATTGGTGCACCATTTATGAGCTGGGTTGCGAGTATGTATGAATCGATTAAAAAACCCTATATAGCGGTGCAATCGATTGTTTTTGCAAGCTGGTTTATGTTTCTTTTATTTCAGGGGTACCCATCATTAATTGGGGTCATAGTTCTTTTCTTCCTTATCGGTTTTGGTTATGGGGCAAGCGCATTGACATTTGCTGCTGTAAGGCAGTCTTTCCCGATGACAGAGTCCGGCATTGTATCAGGATTTGCCAATACAGGAGGCTTTCTAAGTGCTGTGTTACTGCCGATTTTTTTAGGTGCAATATTGGACTATGTTCAGGCAAGTTCAATAAATTTACAATACGGTTATTTCTACGGCTTCATTATTCCGGTACTTTTTTCTTTAGTCGGATTGGTTGGAATTATGTTATACAAAGAAGTGCATGTTACGGAAACATTGTAGATTTGATTAACTAATAGTTACATAAACAATTGTTCACCGCACATCCTAATAGTTGAGGAGGTGGATGAATGAACGAAAAAAATTTCACAGAAGCAGGAACAGATGTTAATGAAGTAAAGCGTTTAAATGCAGCTTCCGGCCTTTCGTATAATGAAACGCTTGCTATCCTTGCCAAGGAACAGGAAGTGAAGACGACTGATGAAATGCCGCTTCGACCTTTAACGGAAAATCTGGAAGTAGACAGCCGTACTTACAAGGTTAATGAAGTGCCTGGTAGTGGGCAGTTAGGTGGCAACGGTCCGCATTAAATCGTTAATAAAAAGGAAGCTGTCTAAATAAGTGGTGTACACTTTCTAGACAGCTTCTTCCAATTTACTTAGTGACGCTTTTCTGCATCTTTTTTACAAATAAATGTTTTGCAGCAAGTGTCACTGGAAGACTTGGCTTCTTTTTGTTTAGGGGCTTGCAAATCAAAATCAGAAGCAAATTCCGACCGCTCTTTTTTGTTGGTTATGCTTTCCATATCAATTTCAATTTTTTCGGCCCCACAGAAATTCCCCTTTGCATGGAAAAAACAATCTGATACAGTACATTTCACCTCTAAAGCTGGCATAGTTTTCCTCCTCTTTGATTTAGCAATTGTGAAGTAAAAGGCGCTTGTTTGCTTCCTTTTGCTTCATCATTAATTTGTCCACTCTGAATATTTTTATGTCCAAATAAAATGGATCAATTAGCTTTATTTGACAACTAGCTTATCCAAAAAAAACGTATATCATTCGAGGATTCAAATATTTTCGTAAAATGCTTAGAAAAATAAAAACACAGAAAATATTGCATTAAGCAGCTTAAAATTGTTAAAATTTAGAATATTAAGATATTTATAAACTGAGGGGGATTTTAAATGACAGTTTTACAGGCATTAGTTGACCAAGCTCTGGAGACACCGAATGCAACGGCTATTCAATTTGAAAATGAAGTATGGTCATATGAAGAACTTCTGAAGAACTCGCGGAAAATTGCCGGTTATCTGATTGAAAAGGGTTTTCAAAAAGATGATATTGTAGCAGAATTTGCGCTCAACTCCCATTTATTTATGGCTGTTTATTATGGTGTCCAGCTTGCAGGCTTAACCGTAATGCCTGTGAATACAAAGCTGGCTCCTCCTGAAGTGGATTTTATATTTAAGCATTCAGAGGCAAAAATTTTAATATATGATGAAAAACTGCAAGCGACGATTGATCTTACGACACATGATTTTCAGGAAATCCTTTCACTTTCACAAATCAAAGAAATTATAAATGGAAGTAGCGCTTCTCCAGCATTACCGCAGTTAGACCTTGAGGATACGTCCGTTGTTATGTATACATCCGGAACGACAGGAAAACCAAAAGGGGTTATGCTCAGTCATCGGAATATTTTGGAGACTGCGCAAATCTGGTCTGACTCATTGAATATGACGACTGAGGACCGTATGTTTATTTGTACACCATTATTCCACTGTGCAGGCAGCCATGTATTTGCGGTGCCGACAATTTATAAAGGAGGAGCCGTTCTTATAGAAGAAGCATTTTCACCAGATCAAACATTGAAAAATCTAGTGGAAACAAAGGCAACCATTTTCTTTGGTGTACCGGCAATGTATACGATTTTATTAAACAAACCAGAGCTGCAGTCCTATGAATTTAGTCAACTGCGCCTGTTCTGTTACGGCGCTGCACCGATGCCATATGAGCTTGTTAAGCGTCTGAAGGATACATTCCCGAAAGTAAAAGTACAGAATTTGTACGGGCAAACGGAAAATTCACCTGCAGCGAGTTCATTGCTGGATGATGCAGCACTGTTTAAAATCGGTTCAGTAGGCAAACCGTTAGCGCGGACTGAAATTCAGCTGCGTGATGCAAATGGTGAAATTGTGCCATTAGGGGAAGTCGGTGAAATTTGCGTTAAAGGTCCCCAAGTAATGAAGGGATATTTGCGCGCACCGGAAGAAACAGCAAAGTCGATTCAGGATGGATGGCTGTATACTGGAGATTTAGGCCGTTTTGACGAGGAAGGCTATTTATATATTGTAGATCGTAAAAAGGATATGATTATTCGCGGCGGAGAAAATATTTATCCGATTGAAGTGGAAGAGGTACTTTACCAAATGCCTCAGATTTTAGAGGCTGCGGTCGTAGGGGTCCCTCATGAAGTTTATGGTGAAGTTCCAAAGGCATTTGTTGTATTAAAAGAAGGCCAACAACTAATGGAACAAGATGTATTGGACTATTGCATGACACAGCTTGCAAAATATAAAGTTCCGTTTGAAGTCGACTTTATCGATCAACTGCCACGAAATGCATCTGGTAAAGTACTGAAGCATACGTTAAGACCAAAACAAACGATATAAAATGATAGCCTCGATTTTGTCGAGGCTATTTTTCATGAGAAATAAAAGGGCCATTTTCCAATCCTTTGCAATGAAGGAGTGAGAAAATGGTAGAGAAATTGGACACTATAATGAAAAAAGCCGAGTACTCAAATTGGATACTCGGCTCTTTATTTATAACCAGCTAGCAAGTTGCTGTTTTGTGGCAAATACGAAATGCCCTGGACGTGCTTCTAAAGTCTCCGCATTATCAGGTGTTTCTTCATGCTTGTAAGGAATACGGACACGTTTACGCTCATACTCAGGGTTGGGTTGAGGTACAGCAGAAAGTAAAGACTTTGTATAAGGATGAATCGGATTGTTGTATATCTCATCCGCATCACCTAACTCTAAAATTTTTCCGCGATACATAACAGCAATACGATCCGAGATATACTTCACCATCGATAAATCGTGGGCAATGAATAAGTATGTTAACCCACGTTCTTTTTGTAGCTGTTTTAATAAGTTAACGACTTGAGCTTGAATAGATACGTCTAGAGCAGAAATTGGCTCATCCGCAATGATGAAGCTTGGATCTAAGCTTAACGCGCGGGCAATCCCAATACGTTGACGTTGACCGCCTGAAAATTCATGTGCATAACGGTTTGCATGCTCACGGTTTAAACCGACAGATTCTAACAGCTCTCCAATTTTTTCTTGACGGTCTTTTTTATTTTTGTGAAGGCCGTGAATATCGTAGCCTTCCGCAATAATTTCACCAGCTGTCATTCGCGGGTTTAACGATGCGTAGGGATCTTGAAAAATCATTTGCATGTCACGGTTGAACTGCATCGATTCTTTTCTTGAAGAATAAGAATTCACATTTTTTTGGTTAAATAAAATTTCACCTTCAGTAATATCATATAGGCGAATAATCGAACGTCCCGTTGTTGATTTACCACAGCCAGATTCACCCACTAGTCCAAGGGTTTCGCCTTCATAAACGTCGAAGCTAATGCCGTCAACCGCTTTAATTGGCTCTTTGCCAGTACCGAAATATTGTTTTAACCCTTTTACTTCTAAAATCTTTTTACGCATTAGCTGTGCCTCCTTTTGCCGATTCAATACGGCGAGCAACCGCCTCAGGAAGTGGAATTTTTGGAGCATTCGGATGAAGTAACCAAGTTTTTGCAAAATGAGTGTCAGAAACTTGGAACATCGGTGGCTCTTCCTCATAGTCGATTGCTAAAGCCAGCTCATTGCGAGGGGCAAATGCACAGCCTGTAGGCGGATTAATCAAGTTTGGCGGTGAACCAGGTATTGCACGTAATAACTCGTCTGTAGAGTTGTTTAAGTCGGGCATTGAACCTAGCAGACCCCAAGTATAAGGATGCTTAGGGTTGTAGAAAATGTCCTCTACTGTACCATACTCAACAATTTGTCCGGCATACATAACGGCAACACGGTCAGCCACGTTTGCCACGACCCCTAAATCATGGGTAATAAAAATAATCGATGTATTTGAACTTTTTTGAATGTCCTTCATCAACTCTAAAATTTGTGCCTGAATCGTTACGTCGAGTGCTGTAGTTGGTTCATCAGCGATTAAAAGCTTAGGATCCGCAGCAAGGGCAATCGCGATGACAACGCGCTGACGCATACCACCGGAAAGCTCGTGTGGATAAGAAGCAAAACGTTTTTCCGGAAAAGGGATACCCACTTGATTTAATAATTCAATGGAACGAGTTTTCGCTGCTCCTTTACTGGAAACTTTTTTATGCTTCAATAATACTTCCATAATTTGCTTGCCGATTCGCATCGTTGGGTTAAGTGCTGTCATCGGATCTTGGAAAATCATTGCCACTTCATTGCCCCGGATTGACAACATTTCTTTTTCTGAAAGAGGAATCAGATCACGACCATTAAATTTAATTTCGCCCTTTGCATAAATACCGGGTGGCTCAGGAATCAGCTTCATCAAAGCATTACTCGTAACACTTTTACCTGAGCCCGATTCACCTACGATAGCTAATGTTTCGCCTTCGTACAGTTCAAAGTTTACGCCTCGTACAGCTTGTACAATACCGGCGTACGTTTTGAAATGAATATGTAAATCATTAACTTCTAAAATTTTCTTTTTCATATCGTACACCCTTTTCTATTTACGTAATTTTGGATCTAAAGCATCGCGAAGACCATCTCCAACAGCGTTAAATGCGAAAATCGTTAACGAAATGAAGAGGGCAGGGAACATTAATCGCCAAGGTGCAGATTGGATTGCCTTATTTCCTTCTGAAGCCATCGTCCCCCAACTTGCAAGCGGTTGTTGTACCCCTAAACCAATATAGCTTAAAAATGATTCTGTAAAGATAGCAGCTGGGATGGTTAATGTCATTGTTACTAGAATTGCCCCCATTGCATTTGGAATTAGATGACGTTTAATTAAATGCCATGTACCAGCACCTAATGTCCGAGATGCTAAAACAAATTCACGACTCTTGATTGAAAGCACTTCAGCACGAACGATACGAGCCATGTTTACCCATCCGGTAAAGGAGAGGGCGATAATCATAGGAATTAATCCTTTTTCCATAACGACTAGTAGAATAATAACAACTAATAAATAAGGAATCGCTGTTAAAACATCGGCAATACGCATCATAATGTTATCTACGCGGCCACCAAGTAATCCTGAAATACTGCCCCAGAGAACACCAATAATTAAATCGATCACAGCTGCGGCAAGACCGATGAATAACGAAATTCGTGCGCCAATCCATACGCGAACGAATAAGTCGCGTGCAAGGTCGTCAGTACCGAACCAGTGGGCAGCTGAAGGGGCTGTATTGTAAAGACCCGTATTTTCTTCATAAGTCCAAGAGGAAAACATCGGTGCAAAGATGCCCATAATCGTAATAAACGCTAAAATAATCAAGCCTATAATTGCGAGCTTATTATGTGAAAAACGGTACATAACCTCTTGCCAAAAGGAAATTTGCTTTTTGTTTAAGGAATCCGCATCATTTGGACGGGCGCCTACAATTTTAAAACGCTCCGGAGCGATTTGGTCATTATATTTATTTTCTATAGTCATTATTTTTTCGCTCCTTTCAATTTGATGCGAGGGTCAATAAAGTGATACAAAATGTCTACAATTAATACCGCTATTAATAAAAGAATCGAATAGAAAACAGTTACTCCCATAATTGTCGTGTAGTCACGGTTTGTAATGGATTGAACAAAGTGACGACCAATACCTGGAATAGCGAAAATTTGTTCAATAATGAAACTACCTGTCAATACGCCGGCAGTTAAAGGTCCTAAATAAGTGATTACCGGCAACAACGCATTACGAAGAGAGTGTTTAAATACAATTGTCCATTTTCCAATTCCTTTTGCACGGGCAAGCTTTACATATTCACTATTATTTTGTTCCAGCATACTCGATCGAGTAAGTTTTGCAATAAACCCTACATGTGACAGGGCAATAGCGATTGCAGGTAAAACCGTATAGCTAAAGCCTTTCCATCCCGTTACAGGGAACCAACCAGCTTTTAGTGACAAATACAGCTGTAATAACGCTGCAAGAATGAAGGATGGGACAGAAATACCTATAACAGCGATGACAGTCGACACATAGTCAGGAAATTTATTGTGATAGAGCGCTGAAATAACACCTAATAAAATTCCAAAACCTATTGCTAACAGCATTGCTTCTAAACCTAATACTAATGAAACAGGAAATCCTTCTGAAATCATATCGTTTACTGAACGTCCTTTATATTTCATGGATTCTCCAAAATCAAATGTAAGTGAAGAGATTAAATAATCTTTATATTGGATATACCATGGATTATCGAGGCCGTATTTTTCATTTAGTTGCTGTTCGATTGCTGGTAATAGCTCACGTTCACTGGCAAATGGGCTTCCTGGTGCGAGCTTCATTAAAAAGAACGTTGCCGAAATGATAAAGAATAATGCTATCAAAATGTAAATTATTCGCTTAAAAATATAGTTAAGCATTAGACAACCCCCTCCTTGTTGTAAAGTAATGAATATTCAGAAATATTAGGAAAGGCTGCCCTAAATCACATGGATTCTGAGCAGCCTTTCATTTAAAAATACACAGTAAGTTGTGTTGATACGTAAAAATTATTTGTTGATATCAACATTTTTAAGTGAAATATTACCTAATGCATCTGGCTCCATGCCTGTTACATAATCTTTTACAACGTAAGGGTTAGTATAGTAGTAGATTGGCGCAACTGGAACTTCTTCAGCCATGATTGCTTCTGCTTGTAACATAATCTGAGTACGTTTTTCTGGATCTGTCTCAGTAACTGATTGTTTTAATAGGGCAGTGTATTCAGCATTTTCCCAACCAGTATCGTTGTTTCCGTTTTTCGCAGAGTTATACATTTCCAGGAATGTGTAAGCATCGTTGAAGTCAGCAATCCAGCCTAAACGACCTACTTGATAATCTAAGTTAGAAAGTTTGTCTAAATATACTTGCCATTCTGAGTTATCAAGTTTTGCATTAATACCTAATTCTTTTGTCCATCCTTGTTGAATGAATTGTGCAATCGCAGCATGAGCTTCAGAAGTGTTGTGTGAAACAGTAACTTCTAATTCAGATGGATCTGATAAACCAAGTTCTTCTAAACCTTTTGCTAAATATTCTCTCGCACCTTCGAAATCAGCATCTTTGAAATAGCCTTCATCATCGCCAAAACCATCTACCGAGTTTGGAACATAACCCAATGCAGGTTGTTGCTCCGCCTTCGTAATATTAGTGATTAAGCTTGCACGGTCAATTGCTAAAGTTAAAGCTTTACGAATATTTAAGTTACCCGTTACTTTATCTGTCGTGTTGAATTTATACCAGTAAACGCCTGAGTATTCAGCAACTTTAAGCGTACCTTCTGATTTTAAGCGATCGATTGCATCTAGAGAGATAGAACCATAGCTTGTTCCTAAGAAGTCAACTTCACCTGCATCAAACATGTTCATTTGAGAAGCTTCAGATTCAACGATTGCTACATTTACTGTATCAATTTTTACGTTTTCAGCATCCCAGTAATTTTCTGATTTAGTGAATACCAAGTTACCGTTGTGAACCCACTCCGTTAGAGTGTATGCACCATTTGATACGATTGAATCTGCTTCAGTGTACCAGTTAGCATTTGCTTCTTGAGTAGCTTGGTGAATTGGTGAAAATGTTTTGAAAGCAGTTAATTCCAAGAAATATGGTGTTGGAACTTCTAATGTCACTTCTAACGTTTTGTCATCCACAACTTTAATACCTAAATCATCGGCAGAGCCAGTACCTGAGTGGTAAGCTTCAGCGCCTTTGATTGGATATAAAATTGACGCGTATTCAGAAGCGTTTTCTGGAGTTAATGCCCATTTCCAAGCAAAAGCAAAGTCGTTTGCTGTTACAGGGTCTCCGTTAGACCATTTTGAATCACGTAAATTAAATGTATAAGTTAATAAGTCATCGGAAATCTCATAGCTTTCAGCGGCAGCCTCAACCGGAACGCCGTTTTCCATTGTCATTAAACCTTCGAAAATGTTGTTGATAGCAGTACTTGATGTAGTATCAGACGCTAAACCCGGGTGTAAAGACGGTGGTTCAGACATAAATACTAGGTTAAGCTCTTTTGGTTCTGATGAAGTGCTTGTAGACCCTTCATTATTTGTTTCAGTACCTGTAGAACCTTCCGATGTTTCATTGTCCTTACTGTCGTCCCCACCACATGCCGCAAGTACTACAGATAGTACAAGTGCCATGAAAAGTGTTAGAAACTTGTTCAATTTCATCTTAAAACCCCCCATTTTGTGTAAAAACATGATATTTTTTGCAAATTAATGCAATATAACTATATCAAATCTTCAGAAAATTATAAACCTATTTTTTTATAAATCACGTAAATTTTCTGTTTAGAGCATAAAATTACTATTTAGTGTTATTGATTTTGCGCGGGGTTTCTGGATTTGAAATATTGTGAATACTAGTTTTTGCTGAGTGGAAATGGATGAAAAAATACGCTAAAAGATATGGAACGTTTAAGAGATCACGCTAACATTCCAAGTCCAACCTCTGATATAATATTTGCTAGCGAAAGAAGTATGGAGGTTATTATGGATAATAATGATATTCTCATCCGAACGCGTTATGCATTGGATTTGAAAAATAAAGAAATGATTGAAATTTTTAAGTTAGGTGGCGTTACAGTTTCCCCGGAGGATATGCCGAAAATTTTAACGAAGTCTTTGGAAAAAGATGAGGAAGCACCTGCTGATTATGACCAAATGAAAGTGAATCATAAAAATTTGGAAGCATTTTTCAATGGGTTGATTACGTATAAGCGTGGACCGATGCCTAAAAAAGAAGGGCAGCCAGCGCCTGTGCAGGAAAAGCCGGATCATGTTAACAACATGATGCTGAAAAAGCTGAAAGTGGCATGCCAGCTGACGACAGAAGAGATGCTGGATGTGCTTGATGACGGGGGTATTGCAGTATCAAAAGGCGAACTTGGCGCCATTATGCGTAAACCGGGTCACCGTAATTACAAAGAATGCGGCGACAACTTTGCCCGTAAATTCCTTAAAGGCCTATCCGTTCGCTACCGCGGATAAAAATACGAACTGCCTAGAATATCATTCATATTCTAGGCGGTTTTTTATTTGCATTGTGTGTTAAGCCAAACAGACAGCTTCCTTTTTACATAAGAAATTTGTTACAATGAGAAGTATTGTTTAGGATCAAAAAAAGGAATGGTGAACGAGCGTTGAAAACTTTTAAGAAAGTGTATATCGAAATTACAAGTGTATGTAATTTAGCATGCAGCTTTTGTCCACCTACAGAGCGAGCAAAAGGATTAATAAAGGTAGAGCAATTTGCTCATATTTTAGATGAAATTAGCGGCTACACAAAATATATATACCTACATGTAAAAGGGGAGCCTTTATTGCATCCGCGCATCGGGCAGTTACTCGATATTGCACATGAAAAAGGCTTTAAAGTAAATATTACGACAAACGGGACATTAATTAAAAAGAACCGTGAAAAGCTGCTGGGCAAGCCTGCACTCAGACAAATAAACTTTTCGCTTCATAGTTTTGATGGACATGAAGGATCTGAAAACCGTGAAAAGTACTTAGGTGATATTTTGGAATTTGTACGGGATGTAAGAAAACATAATGTCATTATTTCTTACCGTCTATGGAATTTACAGCGCAAAAATGTTTCCGAGCTGGCAAACCGCAGAAACCGCGAAACACTTGAAATTCTGGAAAAAGAGTATGAGTTGGACTATGAAATTCAAGAGCGGGTAGAAATGGGCTCAGGAGTAAAAATCGCAAAAAATATTTATTTAAACCAAGATCATGAATTCCGCTGGCCGAGCCTGCTTGAAAAAGCGGATGAAGGCAAAGGGTTCTGTCATGCATTGCGTACACATGCAGCCATTTTAGTAGATGGCTCTGTTGTACCTTGCTGTTTGGATGGCGAGGGTGTCATTAATTTAGGGAATGTCCACGATCAGAAGTTCGGCGACATTATTACTACTGACCGTGCACAAAACTTAGTAGACGGATTTTCCCGTCGTGAAGCTATTGAAGAACTTTGCAAGAAATGCGGTTTCCGCCAAAAATTTGGTATGGATTCCGAGCTGCCGGATGTTTTATAGTCCGCTATATTGAAAGATTAAAAAAGGCTGTCCTGAATTTACTCCAGGGCAGCCTTTTCCTATTGAGCCTGCATAAATGTAACCGTCATTTCCTCGCTGTCATACAGACACCATTCTTTATTATCAACGACAGGACCGACATTAATCTGGTATTGATTTTTTCCGACAGCCAGCGGGATATCGTAAGGGACAGAATGTCGTAGCCCATCTTTATAGATCGCAGCTTCATGACTATGTCCAAAAAACAGCAATGGCGTTTCAATGTTCGGGAAGGTAGGATTGAATGTTTTATCCCACTCTATTTGGTGCCCATGAATTAAAGTGGCGTGTTCAATTACAAGCGCATTTTCATATTGAAGAAAGCGCTCATCCCCTGTTACTAGGGCAATACGTTCTTCCTGATTCCCGATAATTGAAGGGAATGTTAAGAGGCTCATAAACCTTTCATCAACTATAGCTGCATCTTTTAACTTTGCATGCCGAACCATTTTTGCCTTTTTCTTGCCGATTTTACACTCAAACAAATCTCCTAAGCCAATAATCTCTGCATTGGGCGCTACTTGCTGTATATGATTTAACACCTTTTTCGTATTTTTATAGTGCGAATGTAAGTCACTCAAAAATGCATACTTCATAAAGATTCACCACCGTATAATTGAATTTCTACAATATTATAGCAATAGTCAATTTATCAATAAAATAATACATTAAAATCCATTTATTTTCAGAAAATTTAAATAAATTCTTGACGACTAGCAATATAGGTTTTATTATGAAGTTAAATTTCATATATATTAAATTAATAATGAAGTTTTACAACATTTTGTTCGAGAGTAGGTAATAAACTTGGAAAATAGTATTGAAAGAATACGTTCGGGGATGGAATTGCTTAAACCTGCTGAAAGAAATGTGGCTTTATATATATTAAGCCATTTAGATGATGTCATTCGCATGCCGATTGCTGTGTTGGCTGAAAAAGCTAAAACAAGCGAAGCAACAATTGTGAGGATGTGCAGGGCATTAAACTTTTCCGGTTTCAAAGATTTAAAACTAAGTATTGCTTCAGCACCTACTCTGAAAATTCCACACAACCACAACTTTGAATTAGAAAAAGATTCAACGATACTCCAAATGATACAGACAATTGAAATGCATAATATCGACGCAATCCAACGAACGCTAATGATTAATGGTGAAAGAGAACTTGAAAAGATTATCCATAAAATTAATAATGCGAAAAAGATCATCTTTATTGGCATCGGAGCTTCAGCAATCGTTGCACAGGATTTCGAACACAAATTGAAGCGGATCAATAAAAGCTGTGAAACGATTTTCGATAGTCATGGGCAGCTTATTGCCGCAACACATGCAACGAGCGAGGATGTTGTATTCGCAATCTCGTACTCAGGTGAAACGAAGGAAATTATTAATGCGCTTACAGTTGCAAAAGAGAATCAGACAACGATTATTACAATGACGCAAAACAAGCGAAATACAATACAAAGCTTTGCAGACTATGCATTATACGTTGTTTCTAATGAAGCGGATATTCGTAGCTCGGCAACCGCATCACGCATCGCCCAACTGACATTAATTGATATTTTATATACAGGAATTGCCACATTAAACTATGATAATTCGATAATTGCGTTAAATCGCACACTCGAGGTAATTAAGGGTTTCTCTCGTTAATATTGGTGCTGACTATATTCATATAGTTAACATAATGAAAATGAAGGGGTGTAATGTATGTTTGTTATGAAAAAGAGAAAGCAGACTTGGTTTTTAGTAGCATTAATGAGTTTAATGTTATTGCTCGTTGCGTGTTCGAATGACGAGGAATCAAACAGCGACACTGAAGGAAACAGCAATACTGAACAATCAACGACTTCATCGGATAATACTTCTACAGAAAGTACAGGGGATGGTTTGTCAGGCAAACTGGAAATTCAATATTTTGTCGGAGGATATGGTGATGGATGGTGGAAGCAAGTTATTGGGGACTTCCAAAAACAGCATCCGGATTTAGAAATTGTTGAACATGCAGGTCCGAATATTAATACAGAGATGAACACACGCTGGATTTCAGAAACACCACCTGATGTCGTATATATCGATGGGGCAGGAGCTAGTGAAACACAAATGATCGCTGAAGGTCAGTTAATGGATATTAGTGAATTTGCAAAAGGGGTTAAACTTGAAAACGGTAAAGCACTATTAGACAGCTTTATCTCGCCGGCAGAAGAAGTAGATGGCGGGAAAATCTATAGTTTACCATTAGTATTCGATACTTGGGGAACTTGGTATGACACGAAGTGGTTTGAAGAAAACGGATGGGAAGTACCAACTGACTTTGACAGCTGGATCAGTTCTATGGAAAAAATTAAGGCTGACACAAAAATTGCACCATTTGTAACGACAGGGCAGCATACACAATACTTCCACCGTGGCGTATTGAACCCGGCATTTGCTGCAGCAGGCGGCGAAGAGTTATTAAATGACTTAAACAACGGTGTAGTAGAGGCTTGGAAAAAACCTGAAACGCTTGAAGTATTGAAGAAGGTTGAAAAAATTGCTAAAGCAGGCGTAATTGATAGCGGTTTTGCGGCTTACAACCATACGCAATCACAAATGAACTTCTTAATGCATAAAAATGCTTATATTCCAGTAGGTTTCTGGTTACCAAATGAAATGAAAAATGATACGCCGGACAGTTTTGAATTTGGCTTCACACCAACACCGATGAATGATCCTGGTAAGCCATTAGCACTTGTACCGGATATCCGTACAATTGCCATTGCTGAAAAATCGCAAAATCCGGAAGCTGCAAAGGCATTTTTAGAATTCATCTTTACGGAAGAATATGCGCAGGCATTTGCTGAAGCAACAGGTGCGATTATGAACATGAAAGATGTTGATCTGTCTTCGAATACGAATGTTCAGGATTTCTTGAAAAATATTAATGAAATGATCAATAATCCAGGTGCTGTTCATACGTACAAACGTTACACACCAGATGCTGAAGTGCAAAAAATTTCGGTTGAAATTACAAATGAAATTAAATTACTAATTATTGATATCTTACTTGGTGAAATTACTGCTGAGGAATTCGTCGATAAGATGGTGAAAAAAGCAGAGGAACTAAGAAAATAAGGTAAGGAAAATGAGGTTGCTAAAAGCTTTTTAGCAACCTTATTTAATCAATAGAGAAAGGAGTAACGACAATGACCTTTTCTTCCAAAAGCAAATATTTGTTTTTAGCATTTTGTTTACTGCCGACTTTTCTGCTCTTTTTAATTTTTACTGTTTATCCTATGTTAGGCGGGTTGTATTACTCATTTTTTGACTGGTCCGGAACAAGCGCAAACAAAACATTTATCGGCTTAGATAATTATATTCGTCTATGGAACGACTCCATTATTAAAAAGGCAATCATAAATGACTTTTTCTTCGTTTTTGTAAAAGTCATTGGGATCATGACGCTCGCTCTATTTTTTGCAGTGGCATTAACACAGCTTAAGATTAAAGAAGCGCCATTTTATCGAATTGTATTCTTCTTTCCTAATATTATGTCCGTAGTAGTCATCGGGATTTTATGGCAGTTTATTTATGATCCGAACATGGGAATTGTCAACAGCTTATTAAATCAGGTCGGATTGACAGATTGGGCCCGCCCTTGGTTAGGTGATAAAACCTGGGTACTGCCTAGTATAGCGATTCCCGCAATATGGGCAGGGATTGGGTTATTTATGCTCCTTATTATGGGTGGTATTTCGAATGTGCCAAAAAGTTTATATGAAGCTGCAGATATTGATGGTGCATCCGAATGGCAGCAATTTTGGCATATTACGGTTCCGCTTGTTTGGCCACAAATAAAAACATCCATTCTTTATATCATTATTACGTCTCTTAACGGTTCGTTTGTACTTGTGCAAGTAATGACAGGTGGTGGCCCGGGAAGTGCTTCAGAAGTAATGGGCTCGTATTTATACCAGCGCGCGTTTGAAGACTTCCAATTTGGCTATGGTGCAGCGATTGGTGTTCTAATCCTGGTCGTATCGCTCATTACTGTTCTCATTTCGCAATTTATATTGAAAAAAGAAAAAGTCGAATATTAGCGGGGGGAATTTAGATGAAAGTAGTTTCACAAATTTTAGTACGTATCCCGTTAATCCTATGGGCGTTTATCGTTATTTTCCCATTAATATGGATGTTTATGGGTGCGTTTAAATCGAATGCAGAAATCTTCACGTCACCTTGGTCATTCCCGACTGATTTTAGTTTTACAAATTTTGAACGTGCATGGAATGACTACAATATCGGGCGAGCATTTTTAAACAGTTTTTTTGTAACAGTACTTGGCTCGTTTTTAACACTCCTATTATCGATTCCGACAGCTTATGCATTGGAGCGTGTTCGTTCGAAATTTGGTGAAGTGCTAGTGAATGTTTATTTAGCATCAATGATGATTCCATCCGTTTTAGGTTGGATCCCTCTATTTTTCTTATTAATGAAGTTTAATTTACTGGATAACTTGTGGGCGTTATCGCTTGTTTATGCCATTTCACATGTACCATTTACGATCTTCATTCTCGTTGGGTTTATAGGAAATATTCCTAAAGAGCTGGAAGAAGCAGCGGTCGTTGATGGTATGAGTCCATATGGAATTTTGTTTAAAATTGTGACACCACTCATCAAGTCTGGGATTATGACAGTTACAATCTTAAATGCCATTTCATATTGGAATGAATTTTTTATGGCGTTAATTTTACTGCAAACCGAAAGTAAAAATACGTTAGGTGTTGCGATGAATTTACTGAAAATAGACGCGCAATACGACAGTGCATGGGGTGTATTATTTGCGGGACTATGTATTGCTGTTATTCCGGTAATCATTTTCTATTCGATTTTCCAACGCCATATCGTAAAAGGTATGACTGAAGGTGCAATCAAATAGGAGGGGAATTATGTCTTTATCACGAGTTGAAGAGTTTATTGAAACAGCGGTCCATAATAAAGAACTGCCTGGTGCGGTATTGGCTGTGGCAAATGCAGAAGATGCCCTTTACTGTAAAGCATTTGGGATGGCACATACAAAGCAGCAAATTCCAATGACGGAACAGACGCTGTTTGATTGTGCTTCATTAACGAAAGTAACAGCAACGGCAAGCTCGATTTTATTATTGCTTGAGCAGGGGTTGATTGATTTAGATGATTCCATTAGCTACTACTTTCCGGAACTTAAGTTGATGCATGAAGAAGTTAAGATTCGTCATTTATTAACACATACTAGCGGCTTTCAGGCTGAAATTAAGTTTTATATAGAAGGGATAGCTTACACAGATGTCATTGAACGGATAGCACAGGAAACAGGACGGAAAAATGTAGAGCAGCAGGTGATCTATAGTGATGTAAACTATATTTTATTAGGAAAACTAATAGAAAAGGTTACCGGAATTTCATTAGCAGACTATGCCGATAAAAATGTATTTCAGCCGCTTCATATGCACAATACCGTATTTAATCCGTCTGTCCAGTTACTGAGGAATATTGCTGCTACTGAATATCGTACCTATTTAAAGAAACATCAGTGGGGTGAAGTACATGATGAAAATGCACTGCATTTTGGCGGAGTAAGCGGGCACGCAGGGTTGTTTTCGACTGCAGAAGACTTGGCAAAGTTTGCTCAATCGTTTATGAAGGGTACCGATTCTATTTTTCACGAGCATACTAAACAATTAGCAAAGCAAAGTTTTACTAAGCAACATGAGGAACAGCGTGGCTTAGGGTGGCAATTGTATTCTTCGCCTTCATTTTCCGGCCAATATTTGCGAGACGGTTTTGGGCATACCGGTTTTACGGGCACTTCAATTTGGATATCGGATGAGAAGCAATTAGCGATTATTTTGTTAACAAATCGCGTTCATTTTGGACGGGGTTGTGAAATTCAACGGTTTCGACGAATTGTGCACAACTTAGTTGCACTTGAAAATGAATAGATAAGGTGAGCATATGTCAGGAAAACTATGGATTGGTATAGATGGTGGCGGCACAAAAACAACCGCTGTAATTGGTGATGAAAGTGGACATTTACTTGCAGTTGCCAAAGGAAGTTCCGGCAATTTAACAGCGATTTCAACAGAGCAGTTGTACACACTTATAAATGAGTTAATCAACCGGTTGTTAATAAAGACAGGGGTCGCATTTAAAGATGTGGAAACGGTATTTGCTGCGATGGCAGGGGCAGATCGACAAGCTGAACAACAGAAAATATATGATACGTTTAAGCAATCACCCGTTCTGGAAAAACTTAAAATCCAGAGTGATATCCATGCCGCATTGGCAGCGGGTACTTGGGGCAGGGAAGGCACTTTACTTATTGCTGGAACCGGAGCGATTATATTCGGTTATGAGCAGCAAAAAACATTTCGTGTTGGTGGCTGGGGCTATTTATTGGGTGACGAAGGAAGCGGGTATCATTTAGGGAAGCTTGCCATTCGTTCCGTTTTAAAAGCGCATGATGACCAAGTACCTTTGAAACCTTTTCAGGAAAAGATATTGACCCATTTTAATGTACTGTCACCTGACCAACTCATTACAAAAGTTTACGGAAGCACAAATCCTGTAACAGCTATTTCATCTGTAAGCAGGATTGTTCTGGATGCTTTTACAGAAGATTTATTAGCAAAATCCATGGTCAGTGCCGTTCAAGAAGCTTTACTGGAACTTATTGAAAGTGCCTATTCACGAATTGATCGGACGAAGCCGGTTGTATTACACGGCGGATTATTTTTGAACAATATATTTTTTGAAGAGTTTATCGTCCGTTTTTCATCGCGATTTCCAGATTTGATTGCTTTGAAGCCAACAATTCCGGGGACAGTTGGAGCTTACTTATTAGCGTTACATGAAAGTAATAAGGAAGTAAGTGATGTAGTTAAACAAACGATTCAACAAACATGGCGTCTATTGGAAGGTGAGATAACATGAATTACGATCAATTAACGACTGAAAAACGTAATAATGAAACAATGAATTTGGATGTAATGCCTATCTCGGACATACTTCAAATCATGAATAAAGAAGATATGCAGGTTGTGAATAGTGTTGAACAAGTTTTACCTACCATTGAGAAAGTAATTAAAAGAGTGGTTGAAAACATGAATAACGGTGGCCGCCTTTTTTATATCGGTGCGGGAACTAGTGGTCGTTTAGGAATGCTTGATGCATCTGAATGTCCCCCTACTTTTATGACCGATCCGGAACTAGTACAAACGATCATGGCAGGCGGAAAGGATGCATTTTTCCAAGCAGTTGAAAATGCTGAAGATCGTTTGGAAGATGGAATAAACAAGTTAAAGGAAAAAAACATAACGCAGTTCGATTCCATTATCGGTATTACGGCAAGTGGAACGACCCCATTTGTAATGGGTGCTTTAGAGTATGCGCAATCTGTCGGTGCCTACACGGTAAGTTTGACGAGCAATATTAATTCTGAAGTAAGCCGCTATGCGGAAGAAGCGATTGAAGTTGTTGTAGGGCCCGAAATATTAACAGGGTCAACACGATTAAAAGCAGCCACATCACATAAAATGATTTTAAATATGATCAGTACAGCGTCTATGGTGCAATTAGGCAAAACGTACGAAAACTTAATGGTCGATGTACATGCAAGCAATAAAAAATTAATAGAGCGGGCTAAAAGAATTGTCATCGATGCGACGGACTGCAAATATGAGGAAGCAGAAGAAGTACTTGAAAAAACAAAATTTGCTGTTAAGCCGGCAATTGTTATGCTAAAAACAAATGAAAATTATGAACGAGTAAAACTTGCGTTAGAACAAGTAAATGGCCATACAAGAAAAGCTATTTTACTTTTAAACAATAGTTAATACCGAGAGTTGTCATGAACTAATTCTGGCAACTCTTTTTTTCACCAGAATTTCTGTATAGTGCAATAATATTTCTTATAAAAACATTGTTTCCATTTTTTGTGCCTGTTAAAATCAAAGTGTAATAATATTCAGAAAAAACAAAGGGGGCGGGGAAATGGACATTTATACTGAAGAGCATGAGATGTTTAGAAAAGCTTTACGCAAAATGCTGGATAAAGAGGCATATCCATATTTTGAACAATGGGAAAAGGATCGGGATATTCCACGTGAGTTTTGGCTGAAGCTTGGGGAGAATGGCTTTTTATGTCCAATGGTGAGTGAAGAGTATGGGGGGCTTGCACTGGATTTTGGCTATTCTGCTATATTAACGGAGGAACTTGAGCGTGTCGGTGCAGGGTTAGCAAGCGGGATTTCACTTCATTCCGATATTGTGACACCTTATATTGAAGCATACGGGACAACTGGACAAAAGGAGAAATGGCTTCCTAAAAGCGTTACAGGCGAGTACATTTCAGCTATTGCTATGACGGAACCGGGTGCAGGCTCTGATCTTGCAGGCATTCAAACGACCGCGAAAAAAGATGGCGATTTTTATATTTTAAATGGTGAAAAAACGTTTATTACGAATGGCATACATGCAGATTATGTTGTTGTCGTTTGTAAAACAGATCCGCAGGCCACTCCGGCATATAAAGGTGTTAGTCTGCTTATTGTGGAAAATGGTACACCTGGTTTCAAGCGCGGAAAAAAACTCGATAAAATCGGAATGCACAGTGCAGATACAGGAGAGCTTATTTTTGAAGATGTACGTGTACCTGCAGAAAACCTTTTAGGGGAAGAAAACCGTGGCTTCTATTATTTAATGGAAAAACTGCAGCAGGAAAGACTTATTGTCGCTATAGAAACACAAATCGAGGCTGAATGCTGCTTAAAACTGACAGTAGACTATGTAAAAGAACGAAAGGCATTCGGCAGCCGCATCGCCGATTTCCAAAATACTCAATTCAAGTTAGCGGAAATGGCGACTGAAATTGACCTTGGCCGTACATATGTCGATAGTTTAATTGCCAAACATATTGCAGGAGAAGATATCGTGAAGGAAGTATCGATGGCCAAATGGTGGATCAGTGAAATGGCCAAGCGTGTCGTATCAGATTGTCTGCAGCTGCACGGTGGTTACGGTTATATGGAGGAATATGAAATCGCAAGACGATATCGTGATATTCCGGTAGCAGCAATTTACGCAGGAACGACCGAAATCATGAAGGGGATTATCGCAAAGCAAATTATAAAATAGTACTTACAAAGGGGATGGAATAATGAAAAACGTATATATCGTAGACGGGGCACGTACAGCATTTACAGCTTTTGGAGGTTCTTTTGCAACAACAGATGCAGTACAGCTTGGTACAAAAACAGCAGTGGAAGCGTTAAATCGCGCAAACGTACAGCCTGAGCAAGTGGACCATGTCATTTACGGGGGTGTAATTACAACAGGTGCAAACTCGGCATATTTAGCCCGTCATATCGGCCTTTATGCAGGTGTGCCAAAGGAAGTGCCAGCATTAACGTTAAACCGTCTTTGCGGATCGGGCATGCAATCTGTCGTATCGGCGGCTCAGATGATTCAGCTAGGTGAAGGGGATGTTGTACTCGCTGGGGGAGCGGAAAATATGTCCCAATCGCCATATTCGAATTTCGAGCAACGCTTCAGCGGTTCAAAACTGGGCAACCTAGAGTTTACAGATATGCTTCAAGCGACATTAACTGACCAGTATACAGGTTCAGGGATGGGCTTGACGGCAGAAAAGCTTGCTGAACAATATACGATTTCCCGCGAGGAACAAGATGCATTTGCACTTCTTTCAAACGAACGTGCAGCAAAAGCTCGTCAGGACGGCACCTTTGCGAAAGAGATTGTGCCGGTTGCTGTAGCTACGAGAAAAGGCGAGATTTTAATAGATCAGGATGAACATATTAAAGAAGGCGGTACACTGGAAAGCTTGGCAAAGTTACGCCCTGCATTTAAAAAGGACGGCTCAGTTACTGCTGCGAACGCTTCGGGAATTAACGACGGGGCAGCATCTGTCGTTGTCGCAAGTGAAGATTTTGTAAAGGAACAAGGGTTAAAGCCGTTAGCCCGCATCGTGTCATGGGGAATCGCTGGTGTAGATCCGACAATTATGGGAATCGGCCCGGCTCCGGCAATTCGTCAAGCATTGGAGCGTGCGAATTTAACAATTGAGGACATGGACTTAGTTGAAATTAATGAAGCATTTGCAGCCCAGTATATCGCAGTGGAAAAGGAACTTGGACTGGACCGTGAGAAAACGAATGTAAATGGTGGTGCAATTGCCCTCGGTCATCCGGTAGGTGCAAGTGGAACGAGAATCATCTTAACCGCTGCATACGAACTGCAACGACGCAACGGGAAGTATGCGGTAGCCAGTCTCTGTATCGGGGGCGGCCAGGGAATTGCTTTAATTATCGAGAGAGTTTAGAAACTAGGCGTGCCGGAAAGAGATTTCTGGCATGCTTTTTTGGTGTAGGCGTTTTTATTAGAACAATGGAGAAAGTTATTAGAAGAAATGAGGAGGTTATTAGAACTTCGGTGAACGCTTGAAGTTTATGGGCGAGTTTTTTAGTTCAAATCGTGTGGAAAAGCATACGGTTTAAATTTTTAGAACATTTATACGGGGTATTCGAAAATGTCGGAGCTTTATTAGAAAAAGGCTAGGTGATATTAGAACAAAGCGAACCGAACCGAATTAGCACAACGGACGGATATATTAGAAGATCGCCATTTTATTAGAACAAATTAAAATATATTAGATGATTTCCGAATTTATTAGAAAAAGCCCCAGCTTCCATGCGCCATTTTTCATTTGACACATCGCCTCCTTTTTTCGCTGAAAAGCACTAACCGACATCCCGCCAAATTTCCGCATTAATAACCGAATATGGTACACTAAAGCCAACGAATAAAAGGTGGTAAAACAATATGTCAGCAATTAGCTTATTAAACGAAACACTTCAAAATAAATGGTCGTTTGAAACGACAATGAAAATACAAGAGGAAATGATTCCTGCGATGGTTGAAGGAAAAGATATCGTAGCAGAATCACCGACAGGTTCAGGTAAAACACTAGCCTACACATTACCGATTTTAAATAAAGTAGACGGTAATAAGAAACAAACTCAGGCATTGATCGTTGCACCTTCACAGGAGCTTGCGATGCAGATCGTTGAAGTAATCCGTGACTGGACAGCAGGAACAGACATCACTGTGCAGCAACTAATCGGTGGTGCGAACTCGGCACGCCAAATCGAAAAATTAAAGAAAAAGCCAACAATTGTTGTTGGGACACCAGGTCGTCTCAATGAATTGGCACGCCAAGGTAAATTAAAACTAAAAGAAATCGAAACAATCGTTTTGGATGAATGCGATCAGCTTCTTAGCCGCGAGTACCGTGTAGTCGTAAAATCGTTTATCGAAAATGCTGCTTTTGGCCGTCAAGTCGTTGTCGTATCGGCTACGATTACAGAAGAGATCAAGCTTGTAGCAGAACGCTTAATGTTCGAACCGGTCAGCATCGAAATAAAGCCGGAAGATATGGTGAAGTTCGGCAAAGTTGTCCACTCTTTTGTAAAAGTAGATGAGCGGGACAAAACCGATATGCTTCGTCGATTAGCAAATATTGAAGGATTGCGCGGATTGGCATTTGTTAATAACATCGACCAAGTACTAATGAAACAGAACAAGCTGGAATACCGTGATGCGCCGATTGTAGCACTTCATTCAGATATGAAAAAAGATGAGCGTAAAAAAGCGCTGGATGCATTCCGAAAAGGGGAAGCACGCATTTTAATTGCGACAGATATTGCAGCACGAGGTTTAGATATTTCAGGTTTAACACATGTTATTCATGTTGATGTACCAAGAACAATCGAGCAATATACACACCGTTCTGGGCGTACAGGACGTGCCGGTGCAGACGGAGAAGTACTGACATTACTATCGTACAAAGACGAAAAGACATTCAAAAAATGGTTGCGCGATCTTTCCTTAAAAGGTGTTCAAAAAGTATGGACTCAAGGACAACTTGTCGAGGGGAATGCAAAGACAGTAACATCAAAAGCGGCACCTGCAGCGAACAAAGCAACAGAGAAAAAGCCGTATCAAGCAAAGTCCAATAAAAAAGGCATGACTTTTAGTAAGAAAAAGGAGAAATAATTCATGACATTCCAAGAGAAGTTAGAGCAATTTGCAGATTTAGCTGTTCGAATCGGAGTAAATATTCAAAAAGGCCAATATTTATTAATTAACACATCTACGGATACGCTGGACTTTACACGTATTGTTGTAAAAAAAGCATATGAAGCAGGCGCAAGCCGTGTTCATGTAAACTTAACTGATGCCAGCTTTGAGCGTGCTTATTATGAGAATGTTACGGTGGAAGAAACAGCTAATTTCCCGAAATGGGTTGTTGCACAACGTGAAGAATTAATTGAACGTAAAGGTGCACTTCTTTGGATCGATGCAGAAAATCCAGATTTACTGGCAGGTATTGACTCAGAAAAAATCGGAGCACAGCAAAAAGCAGCTGGTGCAGCATTAGTTAATTACCGTAAAGCTGTTATGAATGATGATATTGCATGGTCAATTATTGCTGTTCCTTCCCCGAAATGGGCGGCAAAAGTATTCCCTGATTTACAGGAACAAGAGCAGGTTCCTGCATTATGGGATGCAATTTTCAAAACAGTGCGTATTGGTGAAGGGGATGCAGTAGCAAACTGGCAAACTCATATTGAAAATTTACACGCACGTGCAGATCAGCTGAATAAGAAAAAGTATGCGAAGCTTCATTACACGGCACCTGGTACAGACTTGACGATTGAACTTCCGGACAAACATTTGTGGAAAAGCGGAAGCAGCGAAGCACCTGATGGCACGACATTCATCGCGAATATGCCGACAGAAGAAGTCTTTACACTGCCTGCAAAGTATGGTGTAAACGGCTATGTATCAAATACGAAGCCACTTGTTTATAAAGGTAATATTATTGATGATTTCAAGCTGACTTTTGAAAAAGGGAAGATTGTGAACGTTGAGGCAAAAGTAGGTCAGGACTTATTACAGCAGTTAGTTGCTTCTGATGAAGGGTCTTCATATCTGGGAGAAGTGGCATTAGTACCGCATGAATCACCTATTTCTTCATCAAATATTTTATATTACAACACATTATTCGATGAAAATGCCTCTAATCATTTAGCAATCGGTGAAGCATATCCGACGTGCTATGAAGGTGGTAAGGAACTTGAAAAGGGCCAACTGGAAGCGCTGGGCATTAATACATCGATCACACATGAAGATTTCATGATCGGCAGTGCGGAAATGGATATTGACGGAATTCTGGCAGATGGCACAACAGAACCGATTTTCAGAAAAGGTAATTGGGCATTCTAACAATTGAAGTGGGGTGAATAAATGCGAAAAATAATATTTAGTCTTATTTTTTGTATTGTTCTGTTTCCAACGGCAGCATTGGCCAATGAACGGGAAGTTTATATTGCACTTGGCGACTCTTTGGCAGCAGGGCAAACACCTTACAGTCAAATTGATGCAGGTTATACGGATTACATTGCTTTACAGCTGGAGAGACATGGTAAGCTCGGGCATTTTTCTAAAGAGCTTACTTTCCCCGGTTACCGTGTTGGAAATGTGATTGAAACCGTTCAGTCTGAAAAGGCTGAACCATTGCTAAGTGAAGCAACATTAATCACACTGTCAGCCGGAGCGAATAATTTACTGCCGCTTATTACACATAACCCGCAACAGGGAACACTCGTTTTTAGTCAGCTCAATACGAATTTCGCGTTAAATGAAGTGCGTACCCAAATGGGAGAGCTGCTTTCGTTAATTAATGAAAAGGCACCGAAAGCGGCAGTTTATGTACTTGGCTATTATTTTCCTTATGTAAGTGTTCATAAAGAACAGGCAGATGGAGCAGTAGAGGCGGTAAAGCTTTTAAATACGATACTGAAGCAGGAAACTGAAGCAGCAGGTTATATATTTGTAGATGTTTATGAAGCATTTGAACAGCAGCGCACAACATATTTGCCAAATGTGGCGGATGTGCATCCAAACCAGCTAGGGTACCGTATTATGGCTAATGAAATGTTGAAAAATTATAACGGGAATGAAGCACTCATTTTGCCGATCGATGCAATGCCGGCCCCAAACCCGAAAACATTTGAAGAAATACTTCAGCTGCAAAGGGAGTTAGCGGTAGAAGAAGTACCATATATCGCGCTGCATACGCTGGATCAACCGATACCGATATTTGTATAAAAAAAGCATTCCATCAAAAATCTTTTGAAGGAATGTTTTTTTGTTCAATTACTCACTCACAACGTGCGAACGAATATTCGTACGATGTGGTTTTTTTATTTTCCCTCATGTACACTTATAGTTATAAGATAGGAGGCGGTATTCATGAAAATTTTTCACACAGCAGATTGGCATTTAGGAAAAATAGTACAAGGTGTATCGATGACGAAAGACCAGCAATTTGTGCTTGAACAGTTTATCGAAGAAATTAGAAAAGAAAAGCCGGATGTCATCATTATTGCCGGAGATTTGTATGATCGGTCAGTACCACCGACAGATGCGATCCAACTATTAAATAAAACATTGAAAGAAATTTTAGTCGATGAAAAAACACCGATTTTAGCAATCGCTGGAAATCATGATAGCGCTACACGTTTAAATTTTGGCAGTGAATTTATGAAGGCGAGCGGTTTACATATCGTCGGTCATTTAGAAAAGAATATCGAACCAGTTATTATGCATGATGCGTATGGGGAAGTTCATTTTTATTTAGTACCTTTTGCAGAGCCGTCAATTGTACGGGCAGTATTTCATGATCAATCCGTTACATCGCATGAAGCGGCGATGGCGAAAATCATTGAACAGATTAAACAAACAATGGATTATACGAAACGCAATATTATAATCGGTCATGCCTTCATTACAAAAGACGGGATGCCGGAGCCGAATACAAGTGACTCTGAACGCAAATTGACGATTGGCGGGACGGAATGTATCAGCTCAGCATTATTCGAACCGTTCTGTTATACAGCGTTAGGACATTTACATCAGGCGCACTTTGTTGCAAGCGAGAAAATTCAATATTCCGGATCACCACTTAAGTATTCAGAATCTGAAGTGACACATAAAAAAGGATTTTTGGTTGTTGATTTAAAAGAAGACGGATCAGTGGCGATTGAAAAAAGGATGCTTACACCAGTACGGGATATGCGTGTCGTAACGGGAATGCTTGAGGATATATTGCAGCATAAAGTAAACGACGACTATGTATTTGTTAAATTGCAGGATGAACATTATGTAAAAGGTGCTGCCGAACTTGTCCGCACTGTTTATCCGAATGCTTTGCATATTGAACGAACGGTTGTGTATGCACAGCTTGAACAGCATGCGACAACTATGAACCGAGTTCAAATGGATGATTCGGAGCTGTTTGAACTATTTTACACGGAAATGACAGGCAAGCCTTTAAGTGATGAAATAAAAGAGATTTATACTGATGTATTAGAGCAGCTAATTGAAAATGAACGTGAAAAACAGGAGGTGCTGTAACGATGAAGCCAATAAAATTATCGATGACAGCATTTGGACCATATCATCAAAAAGAAGTCATTGATTTTACTAAACTCCATGAACATGGAATTTTTGTCGTTTCCGGTGCAACGGGCGCGGGAAAAACGACTATTTTTGATGCGATTACGTTTGCACTTTATGATTCTGGAAGTGGAGAGGATCGGGAAAAGTCGCTGTTTTTGCGCAGTGATTTTGCGGATGAAACTGTTGATACGGAAGTCGAACTAGAATTTGAAGTACGGGGTCGCCTTTACCGTATTTGGCGGAAATTTGGTCATGACGGAGCAAGTGCAAAGCGCGAGTTTTTTGAAATTACGGATGGGGTCATTGTGCCCGCTGTGGAGAAGTTTCAAGTGAAGCTCATTCAGTCGAAAGTTGAAGAACTGATCGGCTTAACACAGTCCCAGTTCAATCAGATCGTCATGCTGCCGCAAGGAGAATTTCAAAAGCTCCTCACTTCGGAATCAAAGCATAAAGAAGAGATTTTCCGGAAAATTTTCAAAACGGAACGCTTTACGAAAATGGTGGAACTGCTTAAAGAGAAAAAGAATATTGCTGAAAAGCATTATGAACAAGCAAAGATGCAGCAGGACAATACAATTCATGAAATTCGGTCCCGACTTCCGCAAAGAGAATCGGAATTGTTTTCAACGTTGAACAATGATGTCATTAATCTGTATCAAGTAAAGAGTGCCTTGCTGACAGAACAGCAATATTATGAGGGTCAATGTACTGCTTTAAAAGGTGAATATGATGCATCGAAAAAGGAATTACAAAAGTTAGTTAAAACATTAAATGAACAAAGACTGTTAAATGAACGGATTGAAAAGTTTTTAATACGGAAAGCGCGGCTCGAAGAATTATTGCAACAAAAAGATAAAATACAAGCGGAACAGCAGAAACTTATACTTGCCAAAAAGGCTAATCAAATAGAACCATTAGAACGTGAATATGATAAGGTGAAACGGCAGCTTGAACAAGCGGAAGTCTCCTTACAAAAAGCAAAGACTGACTATGAATGTGCACAAGAACAACTTCAGCAGGCGACAAATCATTATCAGGAGCAAAAACAGCAAGAACCATTGTTGGATAACTATACGAAATCGATTTCGCAGCTTGAGCAGCTTGTCCCGATTTATCAATCGATTAATACACAGCGGGAAAAGGTGGCAAAGCTTACAGAAAACCAAAAAAATGCCAAGCAATTATTTGATAAGCTGCAAAACGAAGCATTCTCTTTAAAAGAAAAACAACAGCAGCAGCAAGCCATTATAAATGAGCTGGAAGATGCGACCATTACATACCATGAAACGTATGAAGCACATGCTGCATTAGCACGGAAAATTGAAATGGTAAAAGAAGTGGCTGCAATACAAATAAATGTCGAAACTTTAGCGAAACAGCTTGCTGATAAGAAACAAGTTGCTGATGAAGCACAACAGAAGCTGCAAAATATGGAGCAGCAAATACGCAGCAACCAGGCAGCCTTTCTTGCAGCATCACTACAGCACGGGGCAGCATGTCCTGTATGTGGAAGCACAGAGCACCCATCCATTCATAACAGCGAAGCAGTTGTAATTGATGACAATGCATTGGCACAGCTGCGTCATGAAGGCGATCGGGCGATGCAAAGCTTTTACCAGGTCAATTCGAAATTTGATGTGGAAAAGGCAACGTTGGAACAAAAAAGAAGTGCGCTTCAGTTACTTGACGCTGAGCTTTCACAATTACATGAGTATGAACAGCAATTGGCCGTACTGACTGCGCAGTTGACAAAGCAAAAACAGCAGCAGGCACAGCTTATCAATGAAAAGAAAACGATGGCACAGCTTTCAGAAAATAAAGAAGTGCTGCAAGGGCGCATTGAAAAAGGGCAGCAATATGTAATCGATATTGATAAACAATATGCGCAGGAAAAAGGGAAGCTTGAGCAAAGTGAGCAATCATTATTGCCTCAGTTTTCTAGATTGGATGAAGTAACACAAGAATTGGCGAGCCAGCAGCAAAAACATCGCCATTTGAAAATTGCAATTCAAAATGCACTTGAAGCGATGCAAAAAATCCAATTGGATGAAAAATCTTGTGAAGTAAACCATCTCCATGCGAAAAATCTTGTAACAGAAAAACAGCAGGAATCTCTTTTAGCGCAAAAAGCATTTGAATCAGCATTGGAGCAGGAAGGTTTCGACTTGGAAACGTATAAGACTGCATTACTGCCTTTAAATGTACAGCAGCAAATTCAGGATGCGGTTGAAGCGTACAAACAAAGTGTTCATACATTATCTGTTCAAATTGCTGAGGAAGAACCTTTGCTCGAAGGAAAAGAACGAGCTGATTTAACGGCATGTGAGCAACTGATTCATGAGCTGAATGAGCAGATCGAGGCACAGTACTCGAAAATGACGTTGATCCAGTCCTATGTGGAGCAATGTGAGGAGACGCGCGATAAACTTGACCAATCCGCACAGCAGATTGAAAGCTATAAAGCGAAACTGATGCAAGTCGAACATGTTTATAATTTAATTCGCGGTCAAAATGATGCGAAGATTTCATTTGAGCGGTTTGTACAAATCGGCTATTTGGAAAAAGTGACGCATGCGGCAAATGAACGTTTGCGTGTCTTATCAAATGGCCAATACTTCCTGAAATCTACAGGAAGGAAAGAAGGAAATGCCCAAAGCGGACTCAGCATCGATGTATATGACAGTCATACAGGGCAAACGCGGGATGTAAAAACACTGTCCGGTGGTGAAAAATTCAATGCCTCACTTTCATTAGCTTTAGGAATGGCCGATGTTATTCAAAGTGTTCAAGGAAGTGTGCATATCGATACGATGTTTATTGATGAAGGATTCGGTACTTTGGATGAGGAAGCGTTAAGAAGAGCGATCGATATATTAATCGATCTTCAGCAAACAGGGCGCTTAATCGGCGTCATTTCCCATGTGGCCGAATTAAAAGCAGCAATGCCAGCTATTTTGCAAGTACAAAAGCTAAAAGAAGGCTACAGTAAAACTGAGATTATTATTAAGTAAGAAAAAAAACACATTTCCCTCCAGTTAAAGTGGGAAATGTGTTTTTTGCGTCAACGTTTTGGAGTTCGTCGTGAAGTTGCTGGTTGGGGTGTAGTTTTTTTGTTGTCCATCATTTTTTTAATGATCGGATACACGATTGGTCCATATTTAATTGCTGTTTTAATGAGTTTTTTTAATTTCATTAGTAAACACTCCTTAACGAATACATTTCGTATAAAAAATATACCCAAAGATGGAGCGTTCATAAACATTAACGTAAAACTTTAATCGCTTGAGCTAAATTCCATATCGCCAGGATAAACGTAATAACAACTAAAAAAATAAATCCGATAAAATGCGAACTAATAAAAAAGTCCTGAATGCTCAAGGTCAAAGTGTCATTCCAGGAAAGAACGGAAGTGAAAAAGTAAATCATATAAAAAATCCCTAACAGTATCGGTATGAGTTGGGTAATAAAAGCTTTTTTAGAATGGCCTTTAACGGCATCATCTTTCGTAACAATAAATATAATTAACGGTAAAATAAACGGTGCAAAATAAAAGCTCAAATAGCTCAGTGCACTTAAACCTTTCGATTGATCCATTATTTATCACTCCTTCGTATCTAGTATATGTAATTCTATTACGTTTCAAAATAATAGCTGTTGAAAGTTGTAAAAATATTCGTTACAATGAGCATGTTCAAACAATAAAAATTAGATGTACCACAAGGGGTGCCGAGAAAGTCGGCTGAGATTGTGCACGGGATTGCACTGACTCTTTGAACCTGTAAGTTAGCACTTGCGTAGGGATGTGGATAGAATCCGACTGTTCAAACGATAGTCAGGCTTTTGTCCTGATTATCGTTTTTTACTTTTTCTAAATACCTAGAAGAAGTAAAAGTTCCATTCTATCCCTCTTCACTTTTGTTACATCGGATAAAAGAAAGGGGCATTGTTATGGACAGAAAGAAATTATTGATGATGGTGGAGATAGCGATATTTGCTGCCATCGGACTTGTGTTGGATCAAGTATCATTTAAAATGTGGGCACAAGGCGGGTCAATCAGCTTTGTTATGGTACCGATCATGTTAATGGCCATTCGTTGGGGATTAACAGCAGGACTTGCAACAGGCTTGCTGATCGGCGTGATGCAAATGATGTTCGGTGCATACATTGTACACTGGCTTCAGGCTATTTTAGATTACGGCCTTGCATTTACAGTAGTAGGGTTAGCGGCAATTGTAAGAAAGCCGTTATTAGAGGCTGCACAATCGCTCAATAAAGTGAAAATGGCATTTTATATCGTCATTGGGGCACTTATAGGTGGTGCTTTAAGATTTGTATCGCACTTGCTTGCAGGTGTCGTGTTCTTTAAAGAATATGCAGGCGATGATAATGTATGGGCCTATTCAATTATCTACAACAGTACTTATATGGTACCTGCTACTATACTTACGGCAATTATCGCAGTTGTTTTATTCACATCTGCACCTCGTTTACTGCAAAAAGTAAAAACAACATAACGAATAGAAAACTCAAAGCTTGCAGTGAGGAATACTTTTCCTGCTGCAAGTTTTTTCATATTAATAGTAGAAAGTTGTACTAAATTAGTAATTAAACGGCAAATTTTAAAATCCTTGAACAATTACAACCGATTTTAAGTATGCTATAGTTAAGGATAGACATTGTTTAAGAGGAAGGAAGTTACACATGATTGTTACTACTCAAGAAGAAATCCAGGCGTTTAAAAAAATTGGACGCATTTGTGCTGAAATTCGTGAGGCGATGAAAGCTGCGACAGTACCTGGCGTGACAACGAAAGAATTAGATGAAATTGCAGGCCGTATGTTTGCGGAAGCAGGCGCGGTTTCGGGTCCTAAAGGTGAATACGATTTTCCGGGATATACATGCATTTCAGTAAATCACGAAGTTGCACATGGTATTCCAGGTAACAAGGTTATTCAGGAAGGCGATATCGTAAACATTGATGTTTCGGGCTCTTTAAACGGGTATTTTGCAGATACAGGTATTTCATTTGTTGTTGGTGAAGGTTATGAAGATAAAGAAAAACTTTGCACTGTAGCAAAATCAGCATTTGATCGTGCAATGACAAAGGTGAAAGCAGGTTCAAAATTAAATCAAATCGGTAAAGCAGTAGAGCGTGAAGCACGTGATCACGGGTTGACAGTAATTATGAACTTAACAGGTCATGGCTTAGGTAAATCATTACACGAAGAGCCAAACCATGTATTGAACTATTATGATGCTTGGGATACAACAATCATGAAAGAAGGCATGGTGTTGGCAGTAGAGCCGTTTATTTCGGCGAAGGCTGAGCATATCGTAGAATCAGGTGACGGCTGGACATTCATTACACCGGACAAATCATTAGTTGCCCAAATCGAACACTCGATTATCGTAACTAAAGACAAACCGATTATTTTAACAACATTAGAAGATTAAGTTATAAACGTGGGTGCATATATAAGTGCGCCCGCTTTTTTTTGTTCTATCAAAACAAGGCTTCAACATAAAATAATCAAACGATTCAAATAAATGACTGCAACAATTACCAATTCCATACACTTTCAAGTAAAATATACATAAATAACCGGAGTAGGGGAGGCAGCACTATTTGAAAAAGCTAAAAGATATGGATTTATCGCAAAAACTGGAGAAAGAGGTCTATAAGAAGCAATTGAAAGCTTTACAATACGAAATGCTAAACGCCCAGCAATTTTTATTCAACAATAAAATAGGCCTTATTATTGCATTTGAAG
Organism: Solibacillus isronensis; assembly: GCF_023715405.1. NCBI lineage: Bacteria > Bacillati > Bacillota > Bacilli > Caryophanales > Caryophanaceae > Solibacillus > Solibacillus isronensis. The sequence goes on along the minus strand of NZ_JAMBOC010000004.1, from coordinate 44,171 downwards.
GTATGGATGCAGCGGGCAAAGGGGGAGCGATCAAGCGCCTAACTGAACGTATCGATCCGCGCGGGTTAATGGTATGGCCCATCTCAGCCCCGCAGCCCCATGAAATGCGGTATCATTATATGCAACGTTTCTGGAGAAAGTTGCCGCAGCATGGCCAAATCGCAATTTTCGACCGTTCCTGGTATGGGCGGGTACTTGTGGAGCGCATAGAAGGATTTGCTGAAGAGACAGAGTGGAAACGCGCTTATGAAGAAATTAATAGCTTTGAGAAACAATTGACAGATGAAGATTATATAATGATTAAATTTTGGATCCATATCGATTCCGATGAACAACTTAAACGTTTTAATGAAAGAGCAGCCGATCCGTATAAATCATGGAAATTGACGGCTGAAGATTGGCGGAATCGTGATAAATTTGATTTATATTGTGAGGCAGCCGATGAAATGTTCGAAAAAACCAATTCGGAAGACGCCCCTTGGCACTTAATAGCAGGGAACGACAAAAACTATGCACGTGTTCAAGTACTAAAAGAAACAGTTGCCCATATAGAAAAAGAAGTTACAAAACGGGGCATGAAGCTTACGAACATTTTCGAAAAAGGTAATGAAACAGCTCCAGATAAAGAAAAAACGGAATTTATAGATATAAAGCCAAAGCCTGTAAAATCAAAAAAGAAAAAGTTGAAAAAACGGTAGGCGAGCTTTGAAATGAAATGAAGGTGGTTCAATGAAAAGCTTATTCAAGCTATTTCACAAGAAGGAGGGTCCAATGGTTCAACTTATTGGGCAACAATGTTCGCTTCGCACATTCACCCCGTCCGATGCGAAAGGGTTGGCAAAATTACTAAGAGACAATAAAATGTATTGGTCCGAATTTGAACCATTACATCGAGATGAATTTTATACGGAACAAGTACAGTATAATAAAATTTTGGAAAGCATACATTTGCTGCAAACAAACCGTGAATTTTCTTTCGGGATTTTTTACAATGCAACAGGTCAATTAATCGGACATATTTCACTCTACTCAATTAAACGTTTACCTTATTCAAGTGGTTTTATCGGCTATTCAATGGATGAGAATTTCACAGGTAAAGGAATTGTTACAGAAGCGGTACGTATAGTAATGGAATTCGCTTTTATTACATTAAATCTTCACCGAATAGAGGCATATGTTGCACCACAAAATTCAGCTTCGATTCGTGTATTGGAAAAATCGGGTTTTACAAGAGAAGGATTATTGCGAGAGCTTTTGTATATAAACGGCAAATGGGTCGACCATTATATGTACGCCATTTTGCAGCGGGAACATAAAGGGACGACAATATAAAAAAGCGACAGTGCTCACTCCAGTAGTTAATTGAAGGGCACTGTCGCTTATTATTTAAATTTTATTTTTGGTCAACTGTGCCGTCCGTTACTAAATCCAGCTTTCCTGTTGCAGGGTCGATAATAAGACCATGTACAGGAACACCTTTTGGCATTAGTGGATGTGTTCTAACTAAATCAACACTTTTTAATACACTTGTTTCAACATCCCCAAAACCGCATAACCATTCTTTTAAATCAAATCGAGCGTAATTGATGACATCAATCGTTTCCTGTTTAACCCCTCGTTCAAGCATATGACCGATCATTACGTTCGGATCAACTGCACTCATCCCGCAGTCGTAGTGGCCGATAATATAGACTTCATCCGCCTGTAATTCATAAACTGCTACAAGTAAGCTACGCATAATCCCTCCGAACGGGTGATTTACGATTGCCCCTGCACTTTTTACAACTTTTACATCCCCATTGCGCAAATTCATTGCTTTTGGTAGTAATTCAACTAAACGTGTATCCATACAAGTTAAAACAACAATTTTTTTATCAGGATATTTTGTTGTAGCATACTGCTCATATTGTTTTTCATCTACGAATTTTCCGTTAAACTCTAAAATTGTTTGTAATGCAGACATTTGTTTTTCAAACCCCTTTCGATTCTATTATATTTTAAAATATTTTTTAGATAATTCAAACAAATGCGCATTAATAAAGTTAAATTTCTACTAAATAGAGAGAAGTATAGCAAAAATCCGCTACCCACAAAAAACAACCACCCTATGAGTGGTTGTAAAAAACTTTAATGATGATGGTGGCCATCCAATGATTTTTCGTTTGGCGCAAATGCGTTTGCCTTTGAATCTACTATAACAGAGTCGTGTGATTGTAAACCAATACGTAAGTACATAATAAACATAAATAAGAATACAAGAAGTATTACCGTAAATCCTAACACTATCGTATAAAAGTCAGATAAGAACGGATAATGGTGATCAAACATTATAAAAACTCCTCTCTATTTTAGTGATAACAATCATTAACCAATTATAACCTAATAAATTGGAACATTGTAGGGTAATTTAGTTAGTTAATGTAGAAAAAAATGTAAATATGGCGACATCTTGAAATTTTATTTATCTGTAAAAGAAGGATGCAATACAGCTGTTAAAATGCCCAATTCCCATTACGGAAAACGGCTTCAGCTTGTCCATCTGCTGTAATTCCGTCAATATTCATCTGTTCAGAGCCGATCATGAAGTCGACATGTGTAATACTTTCGTTTAAACCGTTAGCTTTTAACTCATCACGAGACATTGACTTTCCGCCTTCGATACAAAATGCATAGGCGCTGCCGATTGCCAAATGGTTTGATGCATTTTCATCGAATAATGTATTGTAAAATAAAATATTCGACTGTGAAATTGGAGAATGGAATGGAACAAGTGCCACTTCCCCTAAATAATGTGAGCCCTCATCTGTAGCAACTAGATTTTTTAACACTTCTTCACCTTGCTCGGCCTCTACTTTAACAATGCGCCCATTTTCAAATGTGAGTGTGAAGTTATCGATAATATTACCGCCATAGCTTAATGGTTTTGTACTAGATACATACCCGTTTACACCATCTTTATGCGGTACTGTGAAAACTTCTTCAGTCGGCATATTTGCCATGAACTCTTCGCCTTTTTCATTGACGCTGCCTGCTCCACACCATAAATGTCCTTTAGGAAGCTCGATCGTCAAGTCCGTCCCAGGTGCTGTATAATGCAATTTCGCATAATTTTTATTGTTTAAGTAATCAACTTTTTCATGCAAGTTGTCATTATGCTGTGCCCAAGCTTCTACCGGGTTATCCAAATCCGCACGTGTCGCTTTAAAGATGGCATCCCATAATGCATCTACCTGCTTTTCTTCCGGTAAATCCGGGAATACTTTGCGAGCCCATTGTTTTGATGGAGCTGCAATAACAGTCCAGCTAATTTTATCCGACTGAACATATTGACGGTACTTGTTTAATGCAGTGCCTGAAGCCTTCTGGAATGCTGCAATTCGTTTTGAATCAATCCCCGACAGTAAATCCGGACTTTGAGATACGATGCTCATAAATGCCGCTCCTTCTTCAGCAAGCCATTCACGCTCCTGTACTTTCCATGGCGGGAAGAAATCGAAAGAATCTTCAGATGCCAACTCATAACGAGTACGTGTAATTTGATCATCTGTATAATCTACAAAAACTTGTTTAGCGCCAACTTCATAAGCGATTTTTGTCACTACTTGTACAAAAGGTGCCGATTCGATAGAAGCTGCAATATACAAATATTGATTTGGTTGAATATTAACCCCGATTTTTACTGCCAGTTCTGCGTATTTCGTCAAATTTGCTTCGAACATAGAATTCATTGATTCATTCCTCCAATAATTATCTTAAAAATTAGTTAATTCCCAACGCATTAATAGTCATATTCAAGCTTAGAAAAGAACAATAATGTGTCAAAAACAAAAAAATCTTCTTATAACTAGTGTAAAGGAAGTTAATAAAAATTTAAATATACCGAAATAAAGAAAAGACATCGTAATTTGGAGGTACTATATATGGATATATCATCAGTTGTTGGGGTTATCATCGCCTTTATCGCCCTGTTAGTCGGGATGTTCTTAAAAGGCGTTACACCGGAAGTGTTAATAAACCCTGCTGCGATTTTAATTATTATTTTCGGTACGATTGCTGCAGTTACAATCGCTTTCCCGATGAAGGAACTAAAAAGGGTTCCAAAGCTTTTTAAAATTTTATTTTCAGAAACAAAACTCGCAAGTGATATCGACTTGATTAAAATGTTTTCACAATGGGCAGATTTGGCTCGTCGTGAAGGACTATTGGCATTAGAAAGCAAAGCAGCCGAAATTGAAGATCCGTTTTTAAAAAATGGTTTAACATTAGCGATTGATGGTCAAAACGCAGACTATATTCGCGATGTATTAACAGAGGAAGTTGAAGCGCTGGAAGATCGCCATGCAAGTGGTGCAGGCATTTTCTCGCAAGCAGGTACATATGCACCGACACTTGGGGTATTAGGTGCTGTAGTAGGTCTTATTGCCGCATTAAAGGACATGACCGATATTGATAAATTAGGACATGCCATCTCAGCGGCCTTTGTTGCAACGTTATTGGGTATCTTCACTGGTTACGTTTTATGGCATCCATTTGCCAACAAGCTAAAACGCAAATCTGCTGTAGAAGTTAAGCAAAAGCTAATGATGATTGAAGGGATTTTATCCGTACTTGAAGGTGAAGCGCCTCGTGTAATCGAGCAGAAGCTGGCTTCATACTTAACGATGGAAGAACGTAAGCAAATTACCGAAAGCGGGGCGGGTGGCCTTGGCAAAGAAGCGTAAAAGACATAAAAAGCATGAGGAGCATATTGACGAGTCCTGGTTAGTACCTTATGCAGATATATTAACGTTATTATTAGCATTATTTATTGTACTATTTGCATCAAGCTCAGTGGATGAGAAAAAATTGGAGCAAATGTCTGCAGTATTTAATAATATTTTTACCGGTGGCACAGGTGTAATGGACAACTCATCTATCATACAAACACCGGATAACTCTACACCAACAGGTATCTCTAAATATATGGAAGATCAGCAACGCCTACATGAAACGCAAAACCGTGTGGACGAGTTTATTGCGATTAATGAGCTGGAAGACCAGTTTGAAACGAAAATGACAGAAGAGGGATTATTAATTACCATTCGGGACAGTATTTTATTCGATATGGGACGAGCAGATGTGAAAGCGGAATATGCAACAATTGCTGACGAGCTTGCTCAATTATTAATGTTTGATCCACCGCGTAATATTGTCATCACTGGTCATACAGATAATGTACCGATTAAGACACCTGAATTTGATTCCAACTGGGATCTGTCTGTAATGCGTGCAGTAAACTTCATGAAAGAAATCGTTTCGGGAAATGAACAACTTGATTCCAAATACTTCAGTGTAAAAGGTTTCGGAGAATTCCAGCCGATAGCTACGAATGATACTCAAGAAGGCAGAGCCAAAAACCGCCGTGTTGAAGTGCTCGTACAGCCACGTATAGCAGAAAATGGCGATGTAATAGTAGAATAGCAAGAAAGCTGTTTGGAAGGGAAACCTTCTGAACAGCTTTTTTATTATGTCACAGCTCATAAAAGAAGAAAGTACTTCCATACTACGCAAGACGAAAAATTTAATATTAATTTGACATTTAGTAAACAAAAGTTTATAATTATAAACAAATGTTTGATTAGAGGTGATAAAGTTGAATGAAAAGGAAAAATTGATTTTCCAATTAATAAAGAAGAATCCCTACTTATCACAACAGGAAATGGCAGAACAACTGGGAATGTCCAGACCAGCGCTTGCTAATATGATTTCATCGCTTATAAAAAGAGGGGAAATTTTAGGACGTGCGTATGTTTTGCCAGAGAAAAATCAAATCATTGCAATTGGTGGTGCCAATATCGATCGTAAATTCACTATTGAGCAAAATGTCCAATTAGGGACTTCCAATCCTGCTTCTGTTACAGAAACGGTAGGCGGTGTTGCCCGCAATATCGCTGAAAACTTAGGGCGGTTAGGCAACCGTGTTTCCTTAATTACTGTAATGGGTGAAGATCATGATAGTGCATTTATTGAACAAAATTGTAAGAGTATGATGAATGTGGATTTAGTAGAGAAATTAAACGATTATAATACAGGTTCTTATACAGCAGTACTTGATAATATGGGCGAACTGGTAATATCGATGGCAAATATGGCGATTTATGATCAGTTGTTGCCGAGTGTTTTAAAAAAGCACGAAGCAATATTACAAAATGCCAGCTGTATTGTCATTGACTTAAACAGCCCATTAGAAACAGTAGAATATATTAGGAATTTCGCAATAGAGCGTAATATCGCATTGGCGGTTATCCCTGTTTCTTCACCTAAGATGAAAAATATGTCGCATGATCTGCACGGTATCCGTTACTTTATTTGTAATCGAGATGAAGCGGAAAGCTATTTAAATGTGAAGCTGGAAACATATAGCCAATATGAAAAGGCTGTTAACATGTTGTTGCAAAAAGGAGCGGAGCATGTTGTGCTCACTCTTGGCGAACATGGAGTAATGGTGGGGAACGAAGGTAATATAGTACACTACAAAGCCATTGCAACTAGAAATATAGTAGATGTTACAGGTGCCGGAGATGCTTTTGTCAGTGCATTTTTACATGGTGTATTAAACGATGAAGAGCTTGAAGAAGCAATCCAGCTCGGGTTGGTAAATGCATCGAAAACATTACAATCGGATAAAACAGTACGTGAAGATTTAACAAAAGATAACTTACTTGAATGGAGGAATTTATAATGAAACAATATTTATCATATTCACAAGAGGTATTAGAAGCTAAAGAGAAAGGCTTACCAATCGTAGCGTTGGAATCAACAATTATTTCACACGGTATGCCATATCCTCAAAATGTACAAACAGCTCGTGAAGTGGAACAAATTATTCGTGATGGCGGTGCGGTTCCGGCAACAATCGCATTAATCGATGGGAAAATTAAAATCGGTTTATCTGATGAAGAATTAGAAATGTTCGGTAATGCTCAAGGTGTAGCAAAAACAAGCCGTCGTGATATTGGCTATTTACTTGCAACAAAGAAAATCGGTGCAACTACTGTAGCGGCAACAATGATCTGTGCTGAGCTTGCTGGTATCGAATTATTCGTAACAGGCGGTATTGGTGGGGTTCACCGTGGCGCTGAAACTACAATGGATATTTCTGCAGACTTGGAAGAGCTGGCAATGACAAATGTGGCTGTAGTATGTGCAGGTGCCAAATCAATTTTAGACATCGGCTTAACATTGGAATACCTTGAAACTAAAGGTGTACCGGTAATTGGTTACGGAACAGATAAATTGCCTGCATTCTATGCACGTGAAAGTGAATTCGATGTAAATATCCGCGTTGATTCTGCAGAAGAAACTGCTGCAATTCTACGTGCTAAGTGGGATTTAGGTTTACGTGGCGGTGCATTAATCGCTAATCCGATCCCAGTAGAAGACGCTATGGAATCAAGTGTTATTGACGGAATTATTGACAATGCATTAAATGAAGCGAAAGAACAAGGCATCGCAGGCAAAAATGTAACGCCATTCTTATTAGGTAAAGTGAAAGAGCTGACAGAAGGTAAATCACTGGATGCCAATATTGCCCTTGTTAAACATAATGCCCGTGTAGGTGCAAAAATCGCTGTCGAATTAAATAAATAATTAATATTTCCTGGGGAATAGGGAATAAAAAAAGAAGCTTGTCGAATTAATCGATGAGCTTCTTTTTCACATTACACATTTGATATTATTTACGAAGGGCGCCTAGTTCAGCTACGATGGCATTCATTTCACTTGGGCTAAATGAATCGCGTTTCATAACCATTTCATATAAATATTGCAGGTCTTCGTATTTTTCTTCATCAAATGCAGAAGACTGCATAGCATCAACATTTACCATACGAAGTTTTTCTTTAATTTGCTCGATCATATAGATGACATTTTGCTGCGACGGATTTGATAAGTCCATAATTTGTGTGCCCTACCTTTCAATGTTTACAAAAATATCATTTCATGCAACCATCATCTTGTCAACAGGTTAAAGTTTACTGAATACTTTTAATAATATCGAACATTCGTTAAAATACAAATAGATAAGTTTTATGAAAAATTATTAAGGGAATACGAAAGCATATATAGGAGGAGAAAAAATAATGAAAAGTAAACTATTGCCTTTTATAGCAATTGGAGCAGTAACTGGTGCAGCAATTAGTATGATGGATAAACAAACTCGAGATCATACTGTTGAAACAGCAAAGAAAGCAAAAGATACAGTAGCATACTATGCTGAAAATCGGGATGAATTAATAGGATTGGTAGAAACAAAAATGGAACAAGCGCAATCTTTGTATGGGACAGTAAATAATGGTGTCCAATCAATTATGCAAAATCAAAATGATATTAAGGAGTTACCTGCTACAATTCAAAGTATGGTTTCAGAAACGATTCAGGCTTTCTCGAAAAAGGATGATCAAATCGGGTAACCGGATGTCCATGATATCCACTGAATCAACATAATGTGAACAGGTGGTGGCAGCATGGAAGAAAAGGAAGAACTAAAAGAAAAGATTTCTCTTGTTAAATCATATTTTTCACCGGAGCGCAGCCAAATAAATATATTAACTACGAAAGGGTTCATCCAAGACTTAATTTATCGAATTAAAAATGTGGACATGTCAGGCATGGGAGCACAGTTGGCCTATTTTTTCCTGTTATCATTTTTCCCTATGCTTATTTTTATGGTAACGCTTTTACCGTATTTAAATTTGGAACAAGGGCAAATATTCGATTTTTTAAGTGATGTTATGCCTGAAGAAGTATATGGACTGATTGAAACTACACTAACTGATGTTTTGAACAATCAAAACGGTGGTTTGCTTTCAATCGGTATTATTGGTACGCTCTGGTCTGCCTCAAGAGGTGTAGATGCACTGATGAAAGCATTAAACCGTGCCTATGATGTAGAAGGTAGAGCAGGTTTTTTAAACCGTTTATGGTCACTTGTTTTTACGATTGCGTTAGTAGCAGTTATTTTAATAGCCCTGTTATTCCCGGTTTTTGGTCAGCAGATCGGTAATATCGTTTTCGGCTATTTAGGTGTAGAGGAATCATTTGCGAGTATTTGGAATTTCATTCGCTGGATTACACCACCGGCACTTATTTTTATCGTAATATCAGTCATGTATTGGATCGTTCCGAATACCGATCCGCGATTAACGATGTTTAGTGTTATTCCAGGAGCTGTGTTTGCGACTTTGGGCTGGCTTGTATTAACTTACGGATTCTCATTTTATATTAACAATTTCGGAAATTACAGTTCGACATACGGAAGTATTGGTGGGGTCATTATTTTAATGCTTTGGCTATATTTCACAGGAATGATCATCATATTAGGCGGCTTGCTTAATGCATCATTCCAAAAAAGGCAACTTGCCAAGGAAAGTAAAAAGCAAGCCAAATCACCTGTTTTTTAGGTAGAAAAGATACGGAAAAATGCCATTTCTTTTTATCGAAATGGCATTTTTTTATAGGTTTAGTTTTGACCTTCACGATGCCATAGTGCGATTTGCAGTTTTAATGCATCATGAAACTCAGTAGGATTTAAATGGGTATGCTCTCTAATTTGAGAAAGCCGGTAAGCTAACGTATGTCGGTGTATTTCCAATTCGTCGGCAGTCGCTGAAGCTGACTTATTATTATTAAAAAAGCATTGCAATGTAGCAATTAATTTATCATCCAGTTGGTTCAATGTTTTTATACTGTAGTGATGGGCTACCTCTGGATTAAATAAGGTGAATACTTCAACTTCCTGATGGTAGATTACTTTCGAGACGGTATGATGATGTTTTAAGGCTAACTGCGCTGTTTTATAGGAATGCGGTAACCGTTCAAGATTTTCAACATGTTCACCTACAGCAATTTTTATACTGAATTTGCTTTTTATATATGTATTAAAAGCTTCCACTAATTTAGTTAGAGTAGGCAGATCCATTTCTGTCGTTAAAATAAAATATTCGTCCAACTGAAAATGTCCAAAAATGACGGGTTTGTTATAAAAGAAGTCCTCGATATATTGAATAAGTGTCCGGTGGGAACCAGTCTTTTGTTCTGCCTTTAATAATATGATGCAATATGGAGCAAGAAAGGGAATGGCCAGTTTATTTATCCGTTCTTTTATAACACGATTTATAGATGTGCCACTTATTAGTTCTTCAAAAATATGAACACTCATTTTCCGCTGCCATTCACTTTTAGATTCAATAAGAGCCTGATGTACTAATACTTCTGCTGTTAATTGAACTAATGAAGAAATATTTAGCAGCTCCTCATCGACCACACCGGTAATTCCAATAATACAAACGATTTCTTCCTGAAAAAAGATCGGTAAATTAATCCCATGCTTTGTTTGGGGAAATTCATGTATATTGTCATCTGATATTATGAGTGTTTTTTTGTTTCCGCCACATATTTTGCACCTTCATGAAACATTTCCACCCGCTCCTTATCACCGGAAGCTAATATAACACCGTCAATGTTCATTACATTTACATTACGCTTTAACCGTAACATTGTTTGTTCTACAATTTCGTTTGCCATCCTTAATGTTAACAATTTATACACCTCGTACAAAAATAAAATAATATTTATAAAAAAAATTATACACCAAGTATAAATTAAATTCAGAATTTTAACACTATAATCTTTGTAAGCGCTTTATTCACGTGAGGGAGGAATCATATGAAGATTATTATAAGCCCGGATTCCTTTAAAGGATCATTGACTTCCGGAGAGGTTACATCAGTTATAAAGGAAGCAATTAAAAAGGTGGACAATAAGATTGAAACAATTTGTTTACCGATTGCCGATGGCGGTGAAGGAACACTTGATGCACTAGTCAAAGCAACAAAAGGTAAGTATTTGACAGCATCTGTTCAAAATCCATTAGGAAAATTGATTGAAGCTAAATATGGAGTACTCGGTGACGGAAAAACTTGTGTAATAGAGATGGCCCAAGCTTCAGGGTTAACTCTTATTAATGAAGAAGAAAAAAATCCCCGTTTTGCGACAACATATGGAACGGGTCAATTAATACAGCATGCAATGGATTCAGGTTACCGTCACTTTATTATCGGTATCGGGGGAAGCGCTACAAATGACGGTGGCCAAGGGATGCTAAGGGCACTTGGAATGAAGTTTATTGCGAAAAATGGTAAGGAAATTTTAAACGATGTATTTCAATTTAAGGAACTCGAGAAAATCGATTTGTCTAGTTTTGATTCACGAATCTCTGAGAGCACATTCATGATTGCCTGTGATGTAGATAATCCGTTAATAGGTGCAAACGGGGCTACTTCCGTATTTGGTCCGCAAAAAGGAGTAAATCAGCATGATATTAATATATTTGATCAAAATTTAAAACATTATATTTCTATAATTGAATCACAGCAAAATGTAAAAGTCCGTCATTGTGCAGGAGCTGGTGCAGCGGGCGGAATAGGCTCTGCATTTATGGCATTTTTTCCTCACCAATTTAAGCCTGGTGTAGATATTGTGCTGGAAGCAGTGCAATTTTCAAATCATCTGGAACACGCGGATTTTGTTATAACAGGTGAAGGGAAATCGGATGAACAAACACTTTCTGGGAAAGCTCCAATAGGGGTTGCTAAGCTGGCTAAAGAACAAGGTGTTCCTACCATTTTACTTTCAGGAATGATCGAAAATTCTCATATGCTAAAAACCTATTTTCATCAGGTTGAAAGCATTGTTAGTGAGGAAATTTCAGTGGAGCAATCATTGAATAATCCAAGCTTTTATCTGGATCAAAAGGTTATGGATTTAATAAAAAGACTAATATAAAGGAGTGGGGAAGAAGTGTTGTTTCTAATTATTCTGATTGGTGTGTTGTTCATTGTCTTTGCAACGGCAAAACTAAAACTGCATCCGTTTCTTGCATTATTAATTAGTTCATTCTTTGTTGGTATTGCAGCAGGTATGCCTTTACTAACAGTTGTAGAGAGTATTAACATAGGTTTTGGAGGACTGATGACGAGTATCGGTATCGTCATCGTAGCAGGTACAATTATTGGAATTATATTAGAAAAATCCGGTGCTGCATATCGTATGGCTGAAGTCGTATTGCGGGTAATCGGACCGAAACGACCGCAATTAGCAATGTCGATCATTGGCTACATTGTATCCATTCCGGTATTTTGCGATTCAGGCTATATTATTTTAACGAGTTTAAAGAAAGCGCTGGCTAAACGTGCAGGCGTAACAATTGCTTCAATGGCAGTTGCTTTAGCTACTGGTTTATATGCAACACACGTACTCGTGCCGCCTACTCCTGGACCAATTGCGGCTGCAGGGAATATTGGTGCGACAGATTATTTAGGTACGATTATTTTAATGGGATTAATCGTTGCTATTCCAGCGACAATTGTAGGCTATATTTGGGCAACGAAAGTGGCATCAAAAATTCGAGTTGAGGCAGATGATGAACCGGCACTGGATTACGATGAAATTATTAAGTCTTTTGGTAAAATGCCTTCTACGTTCAAATCATTCTTACCGATTGTGTTGCCGATTGTGTTGATCGGGGCAGGTTCGGTTGCTGCATTAGTAGGTGATCCGGAAGCGGGAGTTAATACTTTCTTCAGATTCTTAGGTTCACCGACAGTAGCACTCATCCTAGGGGTATTTGCTGCATTTTTACTACTGCCTGAACTGAGTGAAGAAACATTATCAAACTGGATTGGTGAAGCATTAAAAGAAGCAGCGCCAATTTTACTAATAACAGGGGCTGGTGGTGCATTTGGTACTGTTATTAAAAATACAGGCGTCGGTGATAAACTGCAGGAAATGGATTTAGGTGTTTTAGCTACAGGCGCACTATTTTTATTAATTCCCTTTTTAATTGCTGCAGCTTTAAAAACAGCGCAAGGTTCTTCAACTGCAGCAATAGTTATTACATCCTCTTTAATCGCACCGATGCTCCCGACTTTAGGAATCGAAGGGGCTGTACCTTTAGCTTTAGTCGTTATGGCAATTGGTGCGGGTGCTATGACAGTGAGTCATGTAAACGACAGTTTCTTCTGGGTAATTACACAATACAGCGGAATGAAAGTAACGGATGCCTATAAAGCGCAAACGATGGCAACATTGCTGATGGGTTTAACAACAATTATCGTAACAATGGCTTTATGGTTTGTACTAGTTTAATAGAGAAAGCAAAAAGGTGCATCCTGCTAAGGGGATGCACTTTTTTATTGTTGGATTAAACATTTTTACTCAGCATACGTAATCCATTTAAAATTACTAAAATCGTACTGCCTTCATGACCAATAACGCCTAGAGGAAGGCTGATTGCTTGGAAAAAGTTCGAAATGATCAGCAGTGCAATAACCGTTAATGAAAAAATAATGTTCTGTTTCACGATACGCTGCATCTTTCGCGAAAGCTTAACGGCATGGGCAATTTTAGATAAGTCGTTTTTCATTAATATTACATCCGCTGTCTCTAGTGCGACATCTGTACCGCCGCCCATTGCAATACCGACGGAGGCTGTAGCAAGGGCAGGGGCATCATTAATACCATCGCCAACCATGCCGACATGGCCGGATGTTTTTTCGTATTGCTTAATATGCTCGACCTTCGTTTCCGGCAAGCACTCCGCCACATAAGTCGTAACACCAGCTTCTTTTGCAATCGCTTTTGCAGTTGTTTCATTGTCGCCGGTCAGCATAGCTACATTAATACCTAGCTCTTGCAGTGCAGCTACCGCTTTTTTTGCCTCTTCCCGAACGACATCTTTAAGGGCGATTAGTGCTGCAATGCCTTGATGATCTTTCAGGAAGACAACTGTTTTACCTTCATTCGCTAATTGTTCGAGTGCTCCACCAGCAAATTGCTTTGCCAAATTTGCTCCTACAAAGTCAGGTTTTCCGATTAAATAGGACTGTTCATTAAATTGCGCTTTCATCCCGTAACCAGGAATATCTTCAATAGTAATACTATCCGGAGTGTTGACATTCTCCTTTTTAGCAAATGCGTTAATCGCCTGTGCAAGGGGATGGTTTGACTGTCCTTCAATCCCTGCTATTAAAGCTAACGTCTGCTGTTTATCTAAATCATCACGAACAATAAAATCCGTCACAACAGGTGTTCCTTGTGTTAATGTACCAGTCTTATCTACTGCCAATACGCGGATCGAGCTTAAATTTTCTAAATGCACACCGCCTTTAACAAGTATCCCGTTTCTCGCACCATTGGAAATCGCTGAAAGGGTAGCCGGCATAATAGAAGCAACTAATGCACAAGGAGAAGCAACAACAAGTAATACCATTGCGCGGTAAAGAGTTGTCGTCCAATCCCAGTCTAATAAATAGTGCGGTAAAAACATCATGAGTGCTACGGCCAATAATACTGCTTTTACATACACACTTTCAAAGCGTTCAATAAACTGTTGGGAAGGTGATTTTTCGCTTTGTGCAGATTGAACAAGTGTAATGATTTTTTGGAACAATGTTTCGGAACTAGGCTTCGTTACTTTTACAGTTAACACACTGTTTAAATTTACTGTACCGGCAAAAACTTCATTCCCTACATTTTTAGTAATCGGCATTGATTCACCGGTAATCGCTGCCTCATCAACTGTTGAAATACCTTTATAAATTTCGCCATCTGCCGGAATACGTTCACCTGGTTTTACTAATATATGATCGTTTACCTTCAAATCTTTTACGGAAACTTTAATCGGTTCAAATCCGCCTCGTACAAGCCATGCTTCCTCTGGCTGCAGTTCCATTAATGAAGAGATTTCACGATTGTTTTTATTCATTGCATATGTTTCAAGTGCGCCGCTTAAGGCAAATATAAAGATTAATATAGCACCTTCCATCCAGTAACCGATAATGGCAGAACCAATGGCAGCGATAATCATTAGAATTTCTACATTTAAAGACTTATCTTCAATAGTATCTTCAATGCCTTCTTTTGCTTTTGCATAGCCACCGATAAAAAATGCTGTTAAATATGCTATTACAGCAGCTGTCGTTTGCTCTGTTGATTCCATTCGCCACGCGAGCAAAATGATAAAGCCGGATACTAAAGCAGCAATTAATTCTTTGTGTTCTAAGATTTTCTCATTTAATGATAAGTTTTCTCGATTAGAATTATTCATAAATACCTCCTTGATAATGATTATTAATATTAATAGGGACTGATAATGGGTTTCAATTAGATTATAATAATTTCTTATTTAGAATTATTATAATATAGGTAACTTATTTTGTAAATAACATACAATAGAGAATTAAAAAAAATAATGCCAACTTGACTTATAAGGATTATAGAGTAATATAATGGAGTATATTTATTAAATTGGAGGAGTTTACTTTGAATTTCTACGTATTGCTTAATATTGCTTTGCTGTTAATCGTCATTGCTTTTTTATATTTCCTTAAAGCGAAGCATGTTAAGTTTTCAAATCGTGTTTTTATTGCCTTAGGATTAGGTATTTTACTTGGGGTAGGTTTACAATTTGCCTATGGGGCAGGGGCAGATGCCATTAATGAAACTGTTCCATGGTATAACATCGTCGGAACCGGCTATGTAAAGTTACTGCAGATGATTGCAATGCCTTTAGTATTCATCTCGATATTAGCTGCATTTACAAAAGTAACGTTTGGTAAAAACTTAGGTAAGTCAGCAGCAGTTATTTTATCAGTATTAATCGGCACAACTGCCGTTGCAGCTGGTTTAGGTATTGCATCAACAGTGTTATTTGACTTAGATGCATCTCAAATTATGCAAGGTGAGGCTGAAATTGCACGCGGTGAATCATTGGTTGAACGTTCGGCAGAAGTGACACCTTTACCTGAACAGATTTTATCAATGTTTCCTGCAAATCCATTTGCGGATTTAACAGGATCTCGTGCAACATCAACAATCGGGGTTGTAATATTCGCGGCATTTTTAGGATTTAGTTATTTAACACTCCGTCGAAAAGAAGAAGAAACGGCGGCAAATGTTAAAAAAGGTGTCGATGCACTTTACGGTTTAATCATGGGTGTTGTACGTATTATTTTACGTTTAACTCCATATGGTGTAGCTGCCATTATGGCACGTACCGTTGCAACGAGTGATTTAGGGGCGATTATGGATTTAGGTAAATTCATCCTAGCTTCTTATGTTGCATTGATCGCTATGTTCATTCTGCATTTAATCATTGTGGCATTAACAGGTTTAAGTCCATTAACTTATTTGAAAAAAACAGCTGAAGTACTGCTGTTTGCATTTACTTCACGTTCAAGTGCAGGGGCATTACCGTTAAATATTCAAACACAGACAAAGCGTCTTGGTGTTCCTGATGGAATTGCCAACTTTGCTGCCTCGTTTGGTCTTTCAATTGGGCAAAATGGTTGTGCGGGTGTTTATCCGGCAATGTTGGCAGTAATGATTGCACCGACAGTAGGTATTGATCCGTTAACACCTGGCTTTATCGCAACATTAATTTTAATTGTGGCGATTAGTTCATTTGGTGTGGCAGGTGTAGGTGGTGGTGCGACATTCGCAGCCATTATCGTCTTATCTGCAATGGATTTACCGATTGCGTTAGCAGGTGTTTTAATTTCGGTAGAACCTTTAATCGACATGGGTCGTACAGCACTTAATGTAAGCGGGTCAATGGTTTCAGGTGTCGTATCAAGCCGTGCAACAAAAGAGCTCGATACAACAGTTTACAATGAACCAGCCGATACACAATTAGTTCAATAATATTTAAAAGCAGCACAGACAAATTCTGTGCTGCTTTTTTTAACCAAACAATCGATCCCGCATAAAAAAGCTTGCGCTGAAAAATAGCCAAAGCATTAATGAAAGATATAGGTATATATACTCGAGGGTTACGTAAGGGAGAATAATAATCACATAAATTGTATACGAAAGGGCAACAAGAAAGCTGCGTCTATACTGATATTTAGTACTCACGTGTATTTGGGCAGCTATAAATAATGCATTAATCAATATCTTAATATAGAGCATATAACACCACCTATACCTTATATAATAAAATAGTATAGCATACCGATAAAAGGAATAGTTAGAATTATATGTAATTTAAAATACAGAAATAAAAAACGACTTCAACCATTTAGGAAGAAGTCGTTTTTCATAACTATTAGAATACGCGCTCTGCATGCAATGCTAGTTTATCTAAAGAAGATTTCTCTACATCAGCATGTAATGAGTTACCATGAGAGTCCATCGTTACTACTGCAGTAAAATCTTTTACAGTTAAGTGCCACATTGCTTCTGGAATGCCGAATTCCATTAAGTCTACACCGTCAACTGATTTAATGCAGTCTGCGTAGTACTGAGCTGCACCACCGATTGCATTTAAGTAAACGCCACCGTGTTCTGCTAAAGCTTTAAGAGTTTTTGGTCCCATACCGCCTTTACCCATTACAGCACGGATACCGAATTTTTTCATGATGTCGCCTTGGTATGGCTCCTCACGAATTGAAGTTGTTGGACCAGCAGCTTTTACGACCCAGTTGCCTGCTTCGTCTTTCGCCATTACCGGACCACAGTGGTAAATAATTTGACCATCTAAATCTACTGGCGCTTCTACACCTTCACCGATTAAGTGGTGGTGGATTGCGTCACGACCTGTGTACATACGGCCAGAAATTTTTACTACGTCCCCAACTTTAAGTGAACGAATTTTTTCTTCAGTAATCGGTGCAACCAATTCAACTACTTTGTTGTCCGAGTTTTCTTGTTTTTCTTCATCACGGAAAGTGATTTTTTCACCTTCTTGGTAGTGCCAGTTTGTGATTTCGCCAGTCGCCGGATCGATATCGATTGCCATACGACGGTAAGCCCAACAGTTGTATGCTACAGATACGAAGAATGAAGCTGGTAAACGGTCCATTACGCCGATTTTACAACCTAGTAATGTCGCTTCACCGCCGAAGCCCATTGTACCAACACCGAATGTATTTGATTTTTCTACAATATACTTTTCTAGTTTTGCTAAGTCTTCGATTGGATTCACGTCATCAACGTGACGGAATAATTGCTCTTTTGCAAGATCATAACCTGAAGAGCGGTCACCACCGATACCAACACCGATGAAACCAGCAGAACAGCCTTGTCCTTGTGCTTGCCATACAGAGTGTAAAATACATTTACGGATACCGTCTAAGTCACGACCAGCGCGGCCTAAACCTTCTAATTCTGTAGGTAAAGAATATTGGATATTTTTGTTTTCACAGCCGCCGCCTTTTAAAATAAGCTTCACTGTAATATAGTCATTTTCCCATTGCTCAAACTTCACTACTGGAAGGCCAGCACCAATGTTTGTTCCAGAGTTTTTACCAGTCAATGAATCAACTGAATTCGGGCGTAATTTAGCATCACCAGTAGCTGCAGCAATTGCAGTGTGGATTGCTTTTTTAATTTCGATTTGGTTTACGCCAACCGGAGTATATACTTTAAATGTTGGTAGACCCGTATCTTGACAAATTGGAGATACATTATCTTCTGCCATTACAATATTTGTAGTGATTGTGTCTAAAGACATCGCTGCACGTGTACCAGCATTTTCTGCTTCTTTTGCAGCTTTAATAGCACGACGAACGTCTTTTGGTAAGTTAGTAGATGTTTCAGTTACTAAAGAATAAAGACTTTTTTCTAAAGTTTCTAAGTATGCCATCTTATTTTTCCCCCCAGAAAAATATGTGTATTTTGATCAATAAAATTGATATAAGTTAGAACAAAACTTTCACGAAGAAATGAATGTTATGTCTTTCTTAATAAACCATCTTACATTATAACTCTTTTAATGTAGAAAAAAAAGAGCGCTTACATGAATGTTTGTCAGATTAAATGAAAAAACGGCGAATAATAGCAGAACTAGTCAAAAGAATGAAAAAAGCAATACCCAGTGTACAGGTATTGCTGAATTTTCTATTTATCTTCGCGGGATTGGAATTGATCCATTTTTTCTTCTAAATCATCCATCATTTGAATTAAGCGATCAATATCTTCAATTTCCGTCGTTTCAGGATCGATTGCATCAAGCACTTCAAGGAAAATTTCCAGGCGTTCTTTTAAATATGTTACTTGTTGTTCTTTGTTTGTAATTGGCTTCATAATGTATGATGCTCCTTTTGTATTGACTTATTCATATTATACTACGCTATTTTCTAAAAGTTAAACAACAACTTATAGTATATATCGGACTAACCTATTAAATTAACTTTAAAAAATAGGAAATTGTATAGTACTTGTTAATTATTTTAACATTCTGTTAATTTTGAATATTTACATTAATGAAGTGTTATGATAAAGTAAACTCATACCTAAATAAGAAGGAGATGGTCGGAAAAAACATGTATAGACAAACTCGAGAAAAGGAGGAAGTTTAAACATTTACGGCTAATTGCCGATACGACTGTTTACGCAACATTGAAATGGAATATAGTGATATTTAAAACCCTAGTTAACTTTTAGAGATAAAGTTAGCTGGGGTTTTTGAGTTTATTTTTATTTTTATTTCTCCCAAAAGCTGTGATACGATGAATTGTATGAAATAAGGGAGAATATTGAAATGAGTTATGAACAGCGCAGGTTTGCTATTTTAGTTATTATTGTATCAATTTCAGGATTTTCACAAGGAATGCTTTTACCTCTGATTTCAGTAATTTTTGAAGGGGATGGCGTTTCCTCAACGCTCAATGGTCTGAATGCAACAGGTTTATACATAGGTACATTATTGATCTCGCCATTTATCGAGCAGCCATTACGTAAATATGGTTATAAACCTATTATTTTATTAGGTGGGGCACTCGTTTTCATATCACTGTTTTTATTTCCATTATGGAAAAGTGTCATGTTTTGGTTTATTCTCCGTCTGTTAATTGGCATCGGGGATCATGCACTGCATTTTTCAACACAAACTTGGATTACTTCAACAACAGCTACACATAAACTAGGTAAAAGCATGTCAATATACGGCATATCTTTTGGTGTAGGCTTTGCTGTCGGCCCATTGTTTGTCCCGTTAATTAAAATTTCGGAAAGCTTTCCGTTTATTATTTCATCGGCATTATGTTTATTAGCATGGTCGTTAATCTTTTTCGTGAAAAACGAAAAACCGGAAGCTTTGGCAGGAGATGCGAATGAGTCGGGTTTCAAGCGTTATAGTCTCGCTATAAAGTACGGCTGGATTGCCTTTTTACCGCCTTTTGTTTATGGATTTTTAGAATCGTCCTTAAATGCTTTATTCCCGGTATATGCGTTACGAAAAGATTTTGATGTAACTTATGTATCCGTTATTTTGGCTGGCTTTTCGATCGGAGCGATTGTTATGCAATTTCCGCTTGGTGCATTAGGCGATAAAATTGGTCGTCACAAAGTCATTGTTTCGGGATTGTTTGCCGGAAGCATATTTTTCTTAATAGGTAACTTCTTCGAGCATTCCGAATTGTTTGTAGCAGCAGTATTCTTTTTTGCCGGTATGTGTGTAGGTTCAATGTTCTCGCTCGGTATCACATATATGACCGATTTGACTCCGAAAGAGCTGTTGCCGACAGGGAACTTGCTTTGTGGTATATTCTTCAGTTTAGGCAGTTTAACTGGTCCGCTTTTAGGCGGATTATATTTGGAAATTTTCCCGAGTAACGGGTTTTTATTTGTTATTTCGCTTATGCTTCTGACAGTAGCCGTTGTCATTCATTTTTTTGGCAAATCGAAAAAATTAGCTATATAAAAAAGCGGACGTTCTCTTAATTGGAACGTCTGCTTTTTACTGAAAAAAAGACTATCGCTGTTAAAATCATTGCTAAAATTATGTAGATGAACACATTTAAATAGTTTACACCACCAAATGTCACAGCAGCTTGAAGTGAGCTTGCTGAAGTAGCTGAATTTTCATCATTGCTTGGGAAGATGAAGCCTGCGAAAGAAGAAATCGCCCAATAAGAAATAATAAAAGTGATCACTACAAATAGAAAGTTTTTCATATTAATACCTCCTGGCGATTTCTATTTTACATGAAAAGTAAAGAAGTGGGGGAGGTTCTGTTAAAATGATTCTCTTAAAAAAGCGACGTAACCTATATAAAAGGTTCGTCGCTTTCGTATTATTTTGCTTCTGGGTCTGGTTGATGAAGACCAAAAATATTATTTTCAGTATCGATGAAATATCCTTGCCAAGCCATACCTGGCAGCGCATATTTAGGCAAAGCTATTTTGCCGCCATTTGCTAAAATTTTCGCTTCGGTTTCATCGTAATCACTTACACCTAAAGTACATACTGCGGAATTGACACTTTGTCCTTCTGCAGGAGAAGGGCCTTGCCGCTGCATTAAAGCACCATTAATGCCTGGATATTGGTCGTCACCAGTAATGGCTCCAAAATACGGCGTGCCTGCATATTCACTATAATCCTCAAAACGCCATTCAAAAGCAGCTTGATAGAAATTTTTCGCGCGTTCCATATCGTCAACATGAATTTCAAAATGAATGATTCTTCCCAAATAGATCCCTCCGAGAATATATTTAATTTAATATTGCGTCAATTGGAGTCTATTTGCAAGTTTTTACCAAAGAGAAAACCTACACAAAAGTTCTTGTGTAGGCATAGATTTTACTATTTTTTTAAAGTCAGTTTCACAACACATTCAACCTGTGCTGTTTGAGGGAACATGTCTACTGGTTGAATATATTCAACGTTGTAAGCCTTTGATAATTCCTTTAAATCACGCGCTAGTGTTGATGGGTTACAAGATGTGTAGACGAAGCGCTTTGGTTTGATTTTTAAAACAGTTCTAATAAAGCCTGGCTCTAAACCTGTACGAGGCGGATCTACACAAATGACATCCGGACGGTAATCTTCTTTTGACCAGCGGAACAACCATTTATCTGCAGAGCCTGGGAAGAAACGTACATGCTGCAGGTTATCGTTTGTACGTGCATTGTACTTCGCATCAGCAATTGCTTCATCGACATTATCCATACCGCGCACTTCACGGGCACCTTCTGCCAGCCACATACCGATAGTACCAACACCGCAGTATGCATCGACAACATTTTCTTTTCCTGTCAGTGCCGCAGCTTTTTTAATTTCATTGTATAAATGTACTGTTTGTTCAGGGTTAAGCTGGAAAAATGCACGAGTTGATAAATCAAATGCAAATTCGCCCAATTTTTCATGAATCGCGTCTTTACCATCTAAAATATAAGTGTCTGGACCAAATATTAACGATGTTTTCTCGCGGTTGACGTTTTGTGTAATAGAAACGATTGAAGGATCAATTTTTTTAATACGTTCAATCAATTCTTCTTTATGCGGAAGTTCGCGTCGTGTTGTAACAAGACATACTTGTGTTTCGCCAGAGCGCATACCAGTACGAACAACAATTGTACGAACTAAGCCGTTTAAAGTTTTCCCATCATAGATCGGGATATTTAGCTTTTGTAAAATTTTACGAGCAGCAACTGTAATTTTTGAAGTTACAGGGTGCTGTACAAGACAGTCATTAATATTTAAAAGCTGATTTGTTCCTTCAGCAAATAGACCTGCATATACACGCTTGCCTTCTTTACGTACTTGGAACTGAGATTTGTTGCGGTAATGCCACGGATTATCCATTCCGATCGTTGGACGGATTTCAGCTGTTTGTCCGATTTCTTTAGCGTATTTTTCGAATGCTTGTACGACGATATCACGCTTATTCATTAACTGCGCGTCATAAGTCATATGCTGTAATTGACAGCCACCGCATTCAGAATACACAGGGCAAGGTGCTTCTTGACGGAATTCGCTTGCTTTACGTATTGCCAAAATTTCTGCTTCAGCAAATTTCGGTGATACTTTTGTTAATTTTACTGTTACTTCTTCTCCAGGAATCGCACCTTTTACGAATACGACATTGCGTTTATAAAAACCGACACCTTCACCATTAATGCCAAGGCGTTTTATCGTTAACGGGAACTTTTGCCCGACTTCCATTTTTAGTTCACTCAAGTTTACACGTCCTTTAAATAGAGTGACTCGCACCAAAATTTAGTGCGAGTCACTTCCTTTTCTTCATCAGTACAGTATAGCGGAAAGTACAATGAAAAGAAAGGAACGCTACTTTTCTAATACGGGGAAATTTTTTCGTATTCAAGCACCAGATCATCCAATGAGCCAAATGTGTAGCCTTGTGCTTTAGCATCCTTAATAAATTGCGGTAACGCTTCAGCATTATCTTGCGCTACTGTATGCATTAAAATAATGGCACCTGGATGAAGCTGGTTCATCAATGCATCATAAGCATATTTTGCGCCGCGTCGTTCATCTTTCAGCCAGTCTTTAAAAGCGATTGACCAGAACATATGGCGATAACCCGTTTCATTGCCGACTTTCAGAACTTCTTCATTAAAGATACCTTCCGGCGGTCGGGCATAATAAGTCCGTTTGACGCCAGTCAGTTCGTTTAATTTGTCATCAAACTGCTTCCATTCTTTCTTCATTTCATTTGCGGACAAACGTGCCATATTTGGATGTCCATATGAGTGATTTCCGATAATATGGCCATCTTTAACCATCGTTTTTACTAAATCGGTCGCGCTCGTTAAATAATGGCCGGTCAAGAAGAAAGTGGCTGGAGCTTTTTCTTCCCGTAAAGTATTTAAAATACTTTCGGTATAGCCGTTTTCGTAGCCGTTATCGAATGTTAAGTAAACAATTTTCTTTTCTTCATTGCCCTTATAAATGGCCCCGTATTTACTTAACATAGACTCAAGCGGTTCTCCTATTTCTACAGGTGCGCCATTCCGGCTTGGCTTGAAGCCCCAATGAAATTCCTCGGCTTTTGCAACAGATACAGATATAAAGGAAATAAATGTGGCGACTAACACGAAGCTAATCCCTAAAATATGTTTTTTCAATGAAAAGCAACCTCCTTTTACAAGGTAGGTTGCGTGAAAAGCATTGTTTTATTCATAGAGATCCCGAATTGCATCTTCTACAGAAACAAACTTAAATTCAAAATTTGCGTTTAACAATTTTTCGGGTAATACATGCTGACCTTCCAGTACGAGCATACTCTTCTCGCCAAGAGCGATCTTTAAAGCAATGCTTGGAACCGGGAACCAATGTGGACGCTTCATTGCTTTACTAATTGAGTGCCCAAATTGCTTCATACGTTTTACATTTGGTGTTGTAAAATTAATCGGTCCTGATAATGTATCGTTTTCAATTGCATAAAGTATAGCACGTGCTACATCTTCTACATGAATCCAGCTAAGCCACTGCCTGCCCGAGCCGATTGTTCCGCCAACACCAAGCTTATAAGGTAATATCATCATCGGCAGTGCACCTTCGCCTTTTTCCAAAATTACGCCAAAACGGGTTAAACAAGTGCGGATGCCTAATTGTTGAGCCTGCATTGCTTTATTTTCCCACTGTGCCACAACGCTCCCTAAAAAATCACTTGCTTTTTCGGTAGCCTGTTCCGTATAAACAGCAGTTTCGGAAACAGGATAAATACCAACAGCACTCGCATTAATGAATACTCTCGGTTTGTGCTTCACGTTTTGTATAATTCGGATGATTTCATCGGTAGATTCCAAACGGCTTGATAGGATTTTTTGTTTTTGCTTATCTGTCCATCGTCCCTCATTTAGCGAGACACCAGCTAAATTTACAAATGCATCCGTATTTTCAACATAACGCTTCGGTGTCGAGTCGTCGTTTAACCATTGCACATAGTAGAGGTTATTTTCATTTTGTTGCTCTCCACGCGTCAAAATTATGACTTCGTGACCATGTTCAAGTAATAGCTTACTCAATCTCCTGCCAACCATTCCTGTACCGCCTGCAATTGCAACTTTTATAACAAACACCGCCTTTATTTCTTTTTGTCCCTATTAGTATACCGTTCCATGAAACTATAAGTAAAAAGATGTATACTAGAATGTACATTGTTATTGTGAGGTGTACACGGTGCAAGTTCAGATCATTACAAAAATTGGTCGTCAAAAAAACAATCAAGAGCGCTACAATATATACTTGAACGAAAAATATGCTTTTGCCGTTGATGAAGGCACACTTATTAAGTTCGGTCTGCAAAAAGGCAAAGTACTTGAGCAGATGGAAATAGATGAAATACAATATGAAGATGAAATTGCAAAAGCGTTTAACAAAGCGCTAAACTTTTTAAGTTTCCAAATGCGTAGTGAACATGAAGTGAAATCCAAACTCCTGAAAGCAGGACATGGGGAGGCAGTTGTACAGGAAGCTATTCATAAATTAACGGGCTTAGGCTTTTTAAATGATGAAAGTTATTCCAAAGCACTGCTTGAAACGAGAAAGCGTACGACAAAAAAAGGGCCGGCTGCTATTCGCCAAGACCTGATGCAAAAAGGGATTGATAAAAATTTGCAGCAAAAAGTATTGGCGACATTTGAACATGAGGAACAGTTAAAGCTTGCAATGGAATTAGCGGAAAAAGCCGTGCGGTCCAATACAAAAAAAACTCCGGCACAAGTGAAGCAGAAAATTCAGGATGTGCTGTTGCGTAAAGGTTATTCCTATGAGATTGTTAAAGAAATACTCGGCCAGATTACATTGGAACGGGACGAAGATGAATGGTCCGAGTTAATAGAAGCTCAAGGTGATAAAATTTGGCGTAAATATGCAGCCAAATTAACAGGATCTGATCTTCGGCAAAAAGTTAAACAGGCACTTTATCAAAAGGGCTTTCCAATAGAGAAAATTAATGAATATATTGAACAGAAGGAGCAACAACAAAATGAATGAATTAACATATAGTTCAATGACTGAACAGGAATTGCGTCAGGAAATTGCAAACTTACGTGAACGTGCAAGAAAAGCAGAGCAATTGGGGATTGTGAATGAGTATGCGGTCTATGAGCGTAAAGCATTGATGGCGGAAGCGTTTTTAGTTGATCTTTCAACAATTATTCCGGGTGAAATCTATCGTTTGAACGGATCGCCAGGTGAATTTTTCCAAGTAGATTATTTAAAAGGTCGCTTTGCATGGGGACACCGATTAGGGTCGGAACGATTTGAAGAAGCATTACCAGTTTCTATATTACGTCCAATGAAAGAAGGGAAGTAGCATGGAAGAATTATATCAAAGATTAACAGAACAATTATTAGCGAAAAATCCTAAATTACCGGCAGGTCGTGCACGTACATGGGTGGAATTATTATGCAGTGATTTCGAGTCGACTTCTGCCAAAGCCGGTGCGGATTACCGCGGCGCGGAATATACATCTAAATTAGTGAGCCAGTTGATTGAAAGCTATGGGGATAAGCTTCACTTATTTGCGGCACAAAACCCGAAATATGCGCAACTTTTAAATGACAGTGATGATACGTTGAATTAAAACCATTCAGCAATTGTGTAGCTTCTTTGCTGATTGCAACATAAAACCACCAGTTGTGGCTGGTGGTTTTCCGTCTTTTATTCAGTCATTGCCGGCTCCTATTTGCAGTCGTTTCTGCAATTTTTCTTCTGTGAAAATCCAGCCGGTATAAGAATTGACAATGTTAAGCTCGTCATCTAAATGGGCGACTGCAACGAAAGGATAGCGATCGTTACTGCGGTATCGTAAATCGATTAAACGCAGTTCTGTTACGCCGCTTTCAAGCTCTGAAATTTCCCACCGGTAAAGTGGTGAAAATGATAAAAAAGCATCTAAGTTTGGATCTTTCATCGCTTTTTCAACGAGCTCCGTTTTTGGGATAGGCTCAATTTCGAACTTATCGTAAATATTGACGGATCGGCGATAGGCACGACCAACATAAAAGTGCGTTTTAGATTTTGCGGCAACTTTCCAATGGAAAAAACGCATTGTCGGAGCAACAATTACAAATTCTTCGTCCTGCAGTTCATGATGAACAGCAGTTTTAACCGCCTTTTGAAGAGCAAAACGTAAAATATAATAGAAGAAAATAATAATGTACATGACCGTAAATGTGAGGACAGGTTCTGTCCCTAATAACCAAAGTAAAATACCGATACAGTGCATGGTGAATATAATTGGATCAAATGTATTAATAACACCGAGTGCAACCCACTTTTTTGAAAACGGGCGCAATGCCTGTGTGCCGTATGCATTGAAAATATCTACAAACACATGTAAGAATACGGCGATCTGTGTCCATAGCCAAACATTGAATAGATGGACATCAGGTAAAATAAGAGCGAGTACACCTGTTATTAATAGAGGCCATAGTAAAACGGCAGGTATTGAATGTGTAATCCCTCGGTGATGTCGTATATAAACCGCATTATTACGAAGTTTTAAAACCGTATCAATATCCGGTGCCTGTTGTCCGATAATCGTTCCAGCCATTACAGCCGTAAAGGTCATGGAATGACTTGCGACAGTCGGGTCTACAAGTGCTAGGCCTCCGATAGCAATCCCCATGACGAAATGTGTGCCTGAATCCAAATGTATCAACCCCTCGATCTTAAAACCGTTCGAGAACGGAAAAATTTAGCAATAGTATCCACATTATAATATACCCTTTTTGAAGGAAATAAAATCGAATTTTTGGAGGACAATGTGAACTATCCATATACAAAACAATTTCGCCAGGCTTTAGTACAATGGTTTTTGGAAGAACAACGAGATTTGCCTTGGCGTCGGACGAAAGAACCGTATCAAATATGGGTGTCTGAAGTAATGCTGCAGCAAACAAGAGTTGATACAGTCATCCCATACTACAACCGTTTTATAGAAAAATACCCTACAGCGGAAAGTTTAGCCTATTCCCCGGAAGAAGAGTTGCTTAAAATGTGGGAAGGTTTAGGTTATTATTCCCGTGTCCGTAATTTACAAGCAGGTGTACGGGAAGTAGTCGAAGTGTACGGTGGAAAAGTACCGGATAACCGCGTTGACATTTCAAAGCTGAAAGGTGTTGGACCATATACAGCAGGAGCAATATTAAGTATTGCTTACGGAAAGCCGGAGCATGCTGTAGATGGAAATGTTATGCGTGTACTAAGTCGTGTATTAAATATAGATGCTGATATCGCTTTGCCGAAAACAAAGAAAATTTTTGAACAAGCGGTAACGGAGCTAATTGATCCAGAAAATACCTCTGCGTTCAATCAAGGACTGATGGAGCTTGGAGCATTAATTTGTACACCGACTTCACCGAAATGCTTATTATGTCCAGTGCGTGATTATTGCACAGCATTCCATGAAGGAGACCCATCCAGCTTACCGGTTAAATCCAAAAAGCTGAAAACAAAAAATATTGAATATGATGTTTATATTATTCGTGATAAAGAAGGTCGTTTTTTAATGGAGAAGCGTCCTGAAGATGGTCTGCTCGCAAATATGTGGCAGTTTATTATGATTGAACGCCAGTCAGATGAAAATAGTTTAACCAAAGTGGAAAAACAATATAACGTAACTTTGGAGCACAATTTTAAAGAACCGATTTTAAGTTTCAAACATGTGTTTTCACATTTGAAATGGCATATTGACAGCTATTTAGTCGATGTAGCTGAAGTGAATGGCAAACAGGAAAATATGGCTTTCTTTACAAAAGAGCAAATTGCTAAATTACCGATGCCTGTGCCGATGTTAAAAATCTGGGAAAAAATAAATGCATAATTCTTTTATCACCAGACCACAATAAAGGTCATGGAGGTGATACAAGATGAGTCGCAATGAACAAAACCAAAACCGTAATAATCAGCAAAACCGTAATAATCAACAAAACCAAAACCAACGCAACAACCAACAAAACAACTTTGAAGAGTTTGGTCAAGAACTAAACTTCAACGAGTTCAACCAGCAAAACCAAAACCAAAACCAAAATCAAAAACAAAATAATCGCCAAAACAACAACCTTGAAGAATTTGGTCAAGACCAAAACTTCAACGAAGTTCAACAACAAAACCAAAAACAGCAACGCGAACAAGAGCAACGTAACGCACAATTCGCGAAGCGTAACAACAACAACTTCTAATGAAGTGCAGAAAGATGTTCTGAAAGTGCAAACTTTCAGAACATCTTTTTTGTTTTAAAAAGAAAGAGCAGGGAAATCATATAAGAAGCTGAACTTATTGATACTTTGTTTTAATATGTGCAACTATTAAGGATTCGCAATAATTTTCACGCAAAATTGAAAATAATTGCATTCGAACTACAAGTTTTGCCAAAGCATTGTTATAATACAATAAAGACTGCTAGAATTTTTAGCTAAGACGAAAAGGTGGGCTTTATGATGGCATTACCGGTTGAAGGAGAAAAAATCCAAATACATAGTTATAAGCACAATGGTAATATCCACCGTGTCTGGCAAGAAACGATGGTATTAAAAGCAACAAAAAATATTATTATCGGTGCAAATGAAAAAACACTTGTTACTGAATCAGACGGTCGCACCTGGCTGACACGTGAGCCCTCGATTTGTTACTTTCATGCAGAGCATTGGTTCAATATTATTTGTATGTTGCGGGATGACGGGGTGTATTACTATTGCAACATCAGTTCACCGTTTGTGTTTGATAACAACTGCTTAAAATATATTGACTATGATTTGGACGTAAAAGTGTTTCCTGATATGAGTCATGCATTATTGGATGAAGATGAATATGAGCAGCACAGGTTGGAAATGAACTACCCCGAAGTCATAGATAAAATTTTACAGCGGAATGTAAAAACATTGGTAAGCTGGATTGAACAACGTCGTGGACCATTCGCTCCGGACTTCATAGAGTCTTGGACAAATCGGTATATCTTATTGAGTGAAATTCAGGCAAATAAAGAGTAGATGAGACACAAGTAACTTTTTAGGTTGCTTGTGTTTTTCTTTTGGGTAAAGTACATGTGTAAATGCTTAATGGGGAATTATGATATGATAATTGCTGTTGCAAAATTTCTGAGGGGAAGTGTTTTTTGCATTGGATAGTATTAAACGTTATATGCGGTTCGTCAAGCCGTATAAAATGCTTTTATTTTTAACGATCGTAATCGGCATACTTAAATTTGCGATTCCGTTATTTTTACCATGGCTCCTGCAAATAATTATCGATGATATATTACTAAAGGATGGTATGTCTACAGAAGAAAAAACAAGCCAATTATTTACATGGATCGGTATTGCACTCGTATTGTTTTTTGTTATTCGACCACCAATCGAATATTACCGCCAATACTTTGCGCAAAACTTGAGTAACAATATTCTATTTGATATTCGTAAGGAATTGTATGGCCACTTACAAAAGTTAAGCTTAAAGTATTATGCGAATACGCGGGCCGGAGAAGTAATTTCGCGAGTCATCAATGATGTTGAGCAGACGAAAAACTTTGTTATGACCGGATTAATGAACTTATGGCTCGATTTGGCCACTATTTTAATCGTAATCGGTGTTATGTTTGCAATGGATGTAAAGTTGACGCTTGTGTCGCTTATAGCACTACCTTTTTACGCATTTAGTGTAAAGTATTTCTTCGGGAGACTTCGTAGCTTAACGAAGGAACGCTCACAGGCTTTGGCAGGCGTTCAAAGTTATTTACATGAGCGTGTTGCCGGTATGAGCATTATTAAAAGTTTTACATTGGAAAAGCATGAACAGAAGATTTTCGATGAAACGAATGGGGAGTTTCTTAATAAAGCGCTGGACCATTCACGCTGGAATGCAAAATCTTTTGCTGTCGTTAATACCATTACGGATATGGCACCGCTGATCGTGATTGGCTTTGCAGGTTATCAGTTTTTACAAGGTGACTTATCCATCGGTGTACTAGTCGCATTTTATGCTTATATTGAACGCTTGTATGGTCCGCTTCGTCGTTTGGTGAGTTCATCGACAACATTGACTCAGTCAATTGCCTCAATGGACCGAATGTTTGAACTGATGGATGAGAAATATGAAGTTCAAGACAAGCCTAACGCAATGGTGTTACCCGCAGCAAAAGGGAAGCTTCAATTTGATCATGTTACATTCAAGTATGATAAAGATGGAAACACGATTTTAAATGAAGTTGATTTCACGATTGAACCTGGACAAACTGTTGCCTTTGTAGGTATGAGCGGCGGGGGGAAATCAACAATCGTCAGTTTGATTCCGCGCTTCTATGATGTGACGGAGGGAGCGGTAAAAATTGATGATCAAAACGTTAAAGATGTTACGATTGAATCATTACGCTCGCAAATCGGGATAGTATTACAGGATAATATTTTGTTTAGTGATTCAGTGAAGCAGAATATTTTAATGGGAAATCCGCATGCGACAGATGAGGAAATAGTTGCTGCTGCCAAAGCGGCGAATGCCCATGACTTTATTATGGGATTACCAGAAGGTTATGACACGAAAGTAGGAGAACGTGGTGTCAAACTTTCAGGCGGGCAGAAGCAGCGTGTAGCAATTGCACGAGTATTTCTAAAAAATCCGCCAATTCTAGTATTGGATGAGGCGACTTCTGCACTCGATCTGGAAAGTGAAGCACTAATTCAAGACTCGCTTGACCGTTTAGCACATGAGCGGACGACGATCATTATTGCTCACCGCCTGTCTACAATTACCCACGCTGACAACATTATCGTTATTGAACACGGAGAAGTTATAGAATCCGGCAATCATCAACGACTAATGGAGCAACAAGGAGCATATTATAACTTATTCCAAGTACAAAAATTAGATTAAAATTAAGTGACTATGTTGAAATAAATCAGCATGGTCACTTTTTTTATGTATATTTAAAATTACATTTTTTTACGATAATGTTGTAAATTACTAGATGTTATAATATCATATTTTCAAATACTTTTAATCTTCAGAATATTGGGGTGGTTAAATGAGTCGAAAAGCTGTGCTTGAAGTGAGAGAGTTAGAAACGACATTTTTTTCAGACAGTGGAAAGGTTGCAGCTGTCGATCGAATAAGCTTTTCAATTCATGAAGGGGAAATTCTCGCCATCGTAGGGGAGTCCGGCTGTGGTAAAAGTGTTACTTCCCTCTCTATTATGGGCCTCGTACCGAGTCCTCCCGGAAAAATTACAAATGGAGAAATTTTATTGAAAGGGCAAGATATTTCAAAGCTTTCAGATAAGCAAATGCGCAAAATTCGAGGCAATGAAATCGCAATGATATTTCAGGAGCCGATGACTTCGCTGAATCCGTTGTTTACGATCGGAAATCAATTAATCGAAGCGATTCGAATCCATCATCCGAAATGGTCGAAAAAAGAAGCGAGTGCCCGGGCGGTGGAAATCATGAAGCTGGTAGGTTTGCCGCGCGCGGAACAGTTGCTGAAAGACTATCCACACCAGCTGTCGGGCGGAATGCGGCAACGTGTAATGATAGCGATGGCTCTTGTATGCAATCCGAAAGTGCTTATTGCCGATGAACCGACAACAGCCCTCGATGTAACAATCCAAGCCCAAATTTTAAAGTTAATGCGGGATTTAAATGAACGGCTGAATACTGCTGTTTTACTCATCACACATGATTTAGGTGTTGTTGCAGAAACTTGTGAGCGCGTCATTGTTATGTATGCGGGGCAAATCGTAGAAGAGGCACCAGTTAATGAAATATTTAGAAACCCGCAGCATCCTTATACGAAAGGGCTTATCCAGTCAGTTCCGGATATGCGTTATAAAAAGGATACGCTTTATTCGATTCCTGGAAATGTCCCGAAACCAGGTTCCATTTTGGAAGGCTGCCGTTTTGCAGCACGTTGTGAATATGCATTCGATCGTTGTTTAACAAATAATCCTCCGCTATATGAATCGTCCGGTACACATAAAGCAAGATGCTTCTTATTGGATATGGAAGAAGGGGGAGTTACACATGTCGAAAGTGCTGCTGAAAGTTGACAATCTGAAAAAATATTTTCCGATCAGGCATGGGATGTTTGCACGTCATGTCGGTGATGTGAAGGCTGTAGATGACGTTTCGTTTGAGCTTTATGAAGGGGAAACATTAGGCATTGTCGGAGAATCCGGTTGCGGGAAATCTACTACGGGCCGGGCAATTATGCGATTGCATGAACCAACAGAAGGCCAGGTGACATTTGATGGCGTAGAGCTCACAAAGTTAAATAACGAACAAATGCGAAAAGTCCGGAGAGAGATTCAAATGGTGTTTCAGGATCCGTATGCCTCATTAAATCCAAGACATACGGTTGAAAAAATATTAGAGGAACCGTTGATTGTACACGGGATTGGAAATGCAAAGGAACGCAAAAAGAAAGTACATGAATACTTGGAAATCGTCGGTTTAAGCTCCTATCATGCAAAACGCTATCCTCATCAGTTTAGCGGCGGACAAAGACAGCGAATCGGTATCGCCAGAGCCTTAATGACAAATCCGAAATTGATTATTGCAGATGAACCGGTATCTGCACTGGATGTATCCATTCAAGCACAAGTTTTAAATTTAATGCAGCGGTTGCAGGAAGATTTGAAACTAACATATATATTTATTGCCCATGATTTAGGGGTTGTGCGACATATTAGTGACCGGGTAGGCGTGATGTACTTAGGCAGGCTTGTCGAAATTGCGGAAAGCGAATCGTTATATCATGAGCCATTACATCCTTATACACAGGCGCTATTATCGGCTGTACCAATTCCAGATCCGCAGTTTGAGAGGGAACAGCTATTGCTGAAAGGTGATATACCGAGCCCGTCAAACCCGCCGACAGGATGCACATTCCATACACGCTGTCCTTTTGCGATGGATAAGTGCAAGCAAGTAATTCCGATGCTCCAGCAAGTTAAACCAGGTCATTCTGTGGCGTGTCATTTATATGAAACGCCACAATGATAATAGATT
Organism: Solibacillus isronensis; assembly: GCF_023715405.1. Taxonomy (NCBI): domain Bacteria; kingdom Bacillati; phylum Bacillota; class Bacilli; order Caryophanales; family Caryophanaceae; genus Solibacillus; species Solibacillus isronensis. Next base: position 10,382 of record NZ_JAMBOC010000004.1, on the reverse strand, counting down.
AAAAAGTCTAGGGGGTTTTTTTATTGAGGAAAGGTAAATTGTATTTAGTAAGTCTTATGATGCTATTAATAATGTCATTATTTTTAGCTGCTTGTGGTGCTGACGATGCAGAAACGTCATCATCAGAACCAAGCAACGATTCAAGTTCAAATACAGACAGCAGTACGACAGACAATTCAAGTTCTTCAACACCTCAAGTATTAGTATTTGGCCGTGGAGCAGATTCTGTATCACTTGATCCAGGTATCGTAACAGATGGCGAATCATTCAAAGTAACACAAAACCTATTTGAAACATTACTAAACTTCGGGGAACAAGATACAACGATCAACCCTGGACTAGCAAAAGAATGGGAAGTAAGTGAAGATGGTTTAACTTACACATTCCAACTTCAAGAAGGTGTAAAGTTCCATGACGGTACAGACTTCAATGCAGAAGCGGTAATTAAGAATATCAATCGCTGGAAAGGTGGAAAAGAGGAAGATTTCTACTATTTCAACTCTATGTTTAAAGCAGAGGGCGAAGATATTATTAAAGATGTAACGGCAGAAGGAGATTACACAGTTGTATTCACACTTTCTCGTCCGCAGGCACCATTCCTTAAAAACTTGGCAATGAGCCCGTTCGGAATTGGTTCACCAACTGCATTTGAAGCAGCAGGCGATAAATTCGGCGATAACCCTGTAGGTACAGGTCCATTTAAATTCACAGAATGGAAACGTAATGACTCAATCACGATTGAGAAATTTGAGGACTACTGGCAAGAAGGTTTCCCGAAATTAGATAAAGTTATCTTCCGTTCAATTCCGGATAACTCTGCTCGTTTAAATGAATTAATGGCAGGCAATATCGATTTAGCGGATGGTATTAACCCTTCAGACGGTAAAACAGTAGAAGGTGATTCGACGTTACAACTGATTGAACGTCCATCAATGAACATTGGCTATTTAGGTTTAACGAATACACGCGCACCGTTTGATAACAAATTGGTACGTCAAGCAGTAAACTATGCAATCGATAAACAGGCGATTGTTGATGCGTTCTTTGAAGGACGTGCAGAAGTGGCGGCAAACCCGATGCCATCATCAATTAGCGGTTACAATGATGCAATTTCTCCATACCCTTATGATCCAGAAAAAGCGAAATCATTATTAGCTGAAGCTGGCTATGACGGAAAAGAAATTGAGTTATGGGCAATGCCGGTACCTCGTCCTTATATGCCGGACGGAGCGAAAGTGGCGGAAGTTATTCAGAAAAACTTAGAAGATGTTGGAATCCCATCGAAAATCGTAACATTTGAATGGGCAACATATTTAGAAAAAGCGAAAAACGGTGAAGCAGATGCATTCATGCTTGGCTGGACTGGTGATAATGGAGATGCAGACAACTTCATCTACACATTGTTAGACAAAGACAATATCGGTTCAAATAACTATGCGTACTATACTAATGAAGAAGTTCATAGTTTATTAATTCAGGCACAGTCTGAAACAGATGAAAATGTGCGTAATGAATTATACAAAAAAGCTCAGGAAATCATTCATGACGACGCTCCATGGGTTCCGCTTGCACACTCTACACCATTACTTGCAGCAAAAGCAGGTGTGAATGGGTTCTTGCCACACCCAACAGGCTCTGATAAATTGCATAACGTTTCAATGGAGTAATAGAAAGTTAAGTGAAAGGGGAGGAATATTCCTCTCCTTTTTTCAACTAGTAGAAACATACATTCATAAAAGGGGTGAAGAGCATGCTTCACTACATTGGCAAACGTCTACTGCATCTAATACCTGTATTACTTGGGATGACCTTTTTAGTATTTCTAATTATTCGTGCCATTCCCGGTGATCCAGCACAAGTCATTTTAGGACAGCAAGCTACTGCAGATGCAATCGCGGCACTTCGCTTGAAACTTGGCCTAGATAATCCGTGGTATATTCAATATTTCGATTACTTAAAAGGGATTGTAACGGGAGATTTGGGGGAGTCATTAAGAACAAGGCAGCCGATTTCTTCTGAAATGTGGCCTTATTTAGCAGCTACATTTGAACTGGCATTTTTCGCGATGATTATTGCAATTATCGTTGGGGTAAATGCAGGGATTGTTTCGGCGTGGTTTCAAAATTCATGGTTTGATTACTTAGCGATGGTGATTGCTTTAATTGGTGTTTCGATGCCGATTTTCTGGTTAGGTTTAATGGAGCAATGGGCATTCGGTATTCAGCTGGGCTGGTTGCCGACATCGGGACGGGAAGAAGTGCGGGATCCGGTTACGGCAATTACTCACTTTTACTTAATTGATACATTATGGCAAGGCCGGTTTGATCAATTTATTGTAGTGTTAAAGCACTTATTTTTACCTGGCATTGCACTCGCAACGATTCCGACGGCGATCATTGCACGTATGACAAGAGCCTCTATGTTGGAAGTAATGCGTTCGGATTTTGTTCGTACAGCGCGGGCAAAAGGTCAGAAAATGTTCGTTGTTGTTTATAAGCATGCATTGAAAAATGCGTTGATTCCTGTTTTGACAGTAGTCGGTTTACAAACGGGTATGCTTTTAGGCGGTGCGATCTTAACGGAAACGATATTTAGTTGGCCGGGAATTGGACGCTATATATACGAAGCGATAGGATTCCGTGATTATCCTGTCATCCAGTCAGGTATATTAATTGTTGCCTTTTTATTCGTAATGATTAACTTGATTGTTGACCTTTTATATACAGTGATTGATTCGCGCATTAAATACAACTAGAGAGGAGGCGCATAGCATGGCTGAAGTTATACAAAATAAAGTTCAGCGAATTGAAGAAGAACGAGTAAAAGGACCGTGGCAAGAGGCGTGGACGAATTTCAAGAAAAGTAAGTCTGCGCTGTTCGGCAGTGCAATTGTGTTATTCTTTGTGCTTCTGGCAATACTCGGCCCTTTATTTGCACCACAAGGTATAAACGAGCAAAATTTAAGTATGCGTCTGCAGCCTCCATCTGCTGATTTCTGGTTTGGAACAGATGATCTGGGTCGCGACATATTTTCGCGAATTTTACATGGGGCACGCATCTCGTTAACGGTTGGTTTATCGGCCGTGTTAATCTCTGCAGTTGCCGGCAGTTTTTTAGGGATTATTGCAGGGTACTATGGACGTTGGGTTGATACGATTATTTCGCGAATTTTTGATATTATGCTTGCGTTTCCAAGTATTTTATTGGCGATCGCCATTGTATCGATTTTAGGACCATCATTGCAAAACGCATTAATTGCCATTGCGGTTATTAATATACCGAACTTTGGCCGACTGATTCGGTCGCGGGTTCTAAGTATTAAAGAAGAAGAGTATATTCATGCTGCTAGAGCAATCGGTATGAAAAACTCCCGGATATTATGGAAGCATATTTTGCCGAACTCAATGACTCCGGTAATCGTACAGGGGACACTGGCGATTGCGACAGCGATTATCGAAGCGGCAGCGCTAGGGTTTTTAGGACTTGGTGCAGAAGCGCCACAGCCTGAGTGGGGGAAAATGCTCGCAGATGCGCGGATGTTTTTACTAAACGCACCATGGGCAATGATTTTCCCGGGACTTGCGATTATGCTGACTGTAATCGGCTTTAACCTTATGGGCGACGGATTGCGGGATGCACTTGATCCGAAGATGAAAAGTTAAAAAGAAGGTGTGCGAAAAATGCACACCTTCTTTTTATTTAGTAGAACTCTGATTCCAAGTCGAGGTTTTTTTCTTCACTATGGAAGCTGCGATAAGAAACGATCAACGTATCAAGATGCTCCAGGTTTTCCTCGTAATCTAATATCCGCGATAAAATATAAAGCAGATGGTAGCTTGAAAACTGCTCATCTTCTGCCGCCTCTTCCTGAGCAAGGGCGATCTGTTTGATAAACTGCTCCATTAGCTCACTGCCTTGCAAATATTCCTCGTGACGTGTCCATTTTGAATGTTCTGGCCTCAGCTTCCCGGTATATTTCAATAACAGTTGTTCGTGGTAGGTTAGCAAGAAATCTAAACGTTCTTGAATAATTACTTGGAATTTACTTGGTAACTTCCCGAGCTCATTTTCATGTTTATGCAGACGAACGAGCAACTCATAGCTTTTTTTCGAAGTTAATAACATTTGGCGGTAAATAACCAGTTTTCGGGCTTTCACATACTTCCGGTTTTTGAAATAACTGCGTTCTTCTTTGAAAAAACCATACATTGTATCAATTTCATTTAGTCGGGACTGCAATTTACTTACAGCCATTTTCGTTGAAGTATGTTCACTAGCCTGGCGAACGGCTAAACGTGTCCAGCGAATGATATCATCCTGGACAGAGTTAATCATTTTAAATAATTTTATTTCGTATTTAGGCGGTACAAATAACATATTGACAACGAAAGCAGCAAAAACACCCAGCATCACAGTACTAAATCGGATTAAACCAAACATCAGAAAATCATCGCCCGGTACTTCCATAATGGCAATCATCGTTACGAGTGCCAGTGAAACGGATTTTTCGAGCTTTAGCTTCATCATAATGCCAAGGACGACAATAGCGGCAATACCGACAGCCACGATATGATGACCGAAAATGAGACCGAATAGGACAGCAATGGTAGCGCCGATTATATTACCCTGTATTTGCTCTAAAATTGTAAGATAAGAGCGGTAAATAGAAGGCTGGATTGCGAATACAGCAGCAATTGCAGCAAACACAGGTGAGGGTACATTCAGTATTTGAGCTAAAAATAAGGCGAAAACAATTGCAACACCCGTTTTTAAAACGCGTGCACCTAGTTTCATGTTCTTTTCCTCCTTTCTGAGGGAGTCAATGAAGAGAAGCCGCTATAAAATGTATAGCGGCAGTTGTTATTATAGTTGAGAAAATGCGTAATCTACTGCTTTTAACGTTTCTTTCACGTCTGCTTCTGTATGTTCTGTCGTTAAGAACCATGCTTCATATTTTGAAGGGGCTAAGTTGATGCCTTGGGATAACATTAATTTAAAGAAGCGACCGAACTTTTCACCGTCCGTATTTTCCGCCTGCTCATAGTTTTCCACTTTGACATCAGTAAAGTAAACAGCGAATGCGCCTTTTAAACGGTTTAGTGTAATCGTCACATTATGTTTTTTTGCAGCGGCTAAAATACCTTCTTCAAGAAGAGCACCTAAGCGATCCATCTCTTCATAAATCCCCGGTTGCTGCAACACTTCTAGACATGCAATACCTGCTTGCATACTTGCAGGGTTACCGGCCATCGTACCAGCCTGATATGCAGGGCCAAGTGGAGCGACTGTTTCCATTACTTCTTTACGACCACCGTATGCACCGATTGGCAGACCGCCGCCGATTACTTTCCCCATTGCGACTAAATCCGGAGTTAAGCCAAGCATTGTATGCGCTGCACCGTAGTGGAAACGGAAAGCTGTAATGACTTCATCGTGAATTGTTAATGCACCATACTCTTTTGCCAATGCATGTACATGTTCCAAAAATCCTTTGTGAGGTTCTACAATTCCGAAGTTGCCGACGATTGGCTCGATTAAAATCCCTGCAACATCATTGCCCCATTTTTCCATCGCTAATGTAAATTCTTCATTATTGTTAAAAGGAACGGTAATTACTTCTGTTGCGACAGCATGAGGAACACCGGCAGAGTCAGGTGAACCTAATGTTGCAGGACCTGATCCCGCGGCAACAAGTACTTGGTCGAAGTGACCGTGATAGCAGCCGGCGAATTTAATGATTTTTGTGCGGCCTGTAAATGCGCGTGCCACACGTACACATGTCATCACGGCTTCTGTACCTGAGTTGTTAAAACGTACTTTATCCAATGTAGGAATAGCTTCTTTTAACATTTTTGCGAATTTGATTTCATGCTCTGTCGGTGTACCGAATAATACCCCTGTTTCTGCTGCATGTGCAATGGCTTTTGCGATATGCGGATGACCATGCCCCGTAACAATCGGTCCATAGGCTGCTAAATAATCGATGTAGCGATTACCGTCCACATCCCAAAAGTATGCTCCTTTACCGCGGACCATGACAACAGGTGCACCGCCGCCTACTGCTTTATAAGAACGGGATGGACTATTTACCCCGCCAACGATATGTTCGAGTGCTTCTGCATGAAGCTGTTCAGATTTAGTATGATTCATAATTTATTCCTCCAAAATAGGTTACATGAAATGATTTCATATCTATTGTAGTATGTAATGAAAGGGAACGCCAAAGAAATTGAAGCATCGGGCATTGTTTTGTATCATAGAAGAAAATTTTGGAGGAATAGACATGACATTAGAAAATTTAAAAGCACCAGTATTTGAATTGCAAAACGAAGAGGGGAAAATGATTTCGCTGGAAGAGTATAAAGGCAAAAACGTTATTCTTTATTTTTATCCAAAAGATTTAACACCTGGCTGTACAACACAGGCTTGCGACTTCCGCGATAAATATGAAGATTTTTCAGATTTGAATGCTGTAATTTTAGGTGTAAGTTTGGATGATGCAGCGAAGCATACAAAGTTTATTGAAAAGCACGGATTGCCGTTTTCATTATTAGTGGATGAGAATCATGAAGTTGCTGAGAAATATGGTGTATGGACATTGAAGAAAAACTTCGGAAAAGAGTATATGGGTATTGAGCGTTCAACGTTTTTAATTAATGAAGAGGGAATCGTTGAAAAGGAGTGGCGCAAAGTACGGGTGAAAAATCATATTGAAGATGTGTTAAACTATTTAAAAAATCGCACGAATTAATAGGTGCGCAAAGGGGAATGACAATGGTAACGATTTATTTTACATTTGAACCACGCGAAGATTTAAAACAGCCGCTTTTAGCACAGTTTCCTCAGGTAGATTTTTTATTTGATAAGAAGTTGGATGTGGAGAAACTTGCACAATCCGAAATTTTAGTAACTTATGGGGAAGATTTAAAGGAAGAACATTTACAGCATGCAGACAAATTGCAATGGATTTTCGTTGCATCTGCAGGAATCGAGAAGATGCCGGCAGAAGCGATCGCGAAACGTAATATACTCGTTTCGAATGTTCGCGGGATACATAAGAAGCCGATGACTGAATCGATTTTAGCTCATATTTTATCATTGAAACGTGTATTACCGTTTATTTATGAGCAGCAACAGAAGAAAGAATGGAATAAAAAGGCGCGTCCGACAGAGCTAAATGGAAGTACGGCATTGATTATCGGTCCGGGTGCAATCGGCGGAGAAGTAGGACGTATTTTGCAGGCATTTGATGTGCATACAATTGGCTGCAATCGCTCAGGCAACGAAGCGCCGTATATGAATGAAACATATAAGCTGGATGATTTAAAAGAGCAGTTACCGAAAGCAGATATTGTTCTTTCGATGCTGCCGTCTACTAAGGAAACGAAGCATATGCTGACTCGCGAGCATTTTGAACTGATGAAGAGTTCAGCCATCTTTATGAATTTCGGAAGAGGTGACTTAGTGGAAACGGATACTCTTGTCGGCGTTTTACAAGACGAGCTGATAGAGCATGCCGTATTGGATGTCTATGAGATCGAGCCATTACCGGCAGACAGCCTGCTATGGGACTTGAACAATGTTACATTATCACCACATTTTTCGAGTCATTCATCACGTTATGTAGAGCGCAGTCTGGATATTTTCAAACCAAGTCTGGAAAAATGGCTCAATGGGGAACGTGACTTAGAAAATAAAATGGATATTCTTAGAGGGTACTAATTGAGAATGCTATATGAAAGAATAAGCCTTTAATCGCTTTCATTTTCAATTAGCTTTTCTACCCAATACTTTTAATTCAATTGGAATAAGCAATTGTTGACAACGCATGGACAAATTCGCTACACTAATTATAACGATTACAAATTAATAATATGTATGAAAAGGGGTGCATGACGATGTCTGAATTGCATTTAAAGGATGCGCTGGACACGTTAAAGACTACTGGTGTACGAATTACTCCTCAGCGTCATGCGATTTTGGAATATTTAATTCAAAGTATGATTCACCCAACAGCTGATGATATATACAAGGCGCTTTGCGATAAGTTTCCTAATATGAGTGTAGCAACAGTTTATAATAATTTACGTGTCTTTCGTGAAGTAGGCTTAGTAAAAGAGCTTACTTATGGGGATGCAGCGAGTCGTTTTGATTTCGTAACGGGCGACCATTATCACATGATCTGTGATGGCTGCGGTAAAATTGTAGACTTCCACTATCCCGGATTAAATGAAGTGGAGCAGTTTGCTTCGCAAGTAACAGGCTTTCAAGTTAATTCGCACCGTTTAGAAGTCTATGGTACATGTCCTGACTGTGTAGCAGTCGGTGCAACAAAAGTTCAATAATATTTAACCTAGTAACGGTTGTTGCTAGGTTTTTTTATATAAAAAACTGGAGCAAAAGTTTAATCACCTTTACTCCAGTACTGTCTAACAATTAATTTTTATTGTACTCTTGATTGAATTCTTTTCCTTCCAATGCAGGATCTAAAGTAAGCGGTTCATTGCAATACATGCAAATATCCACACGACCTAAAATCTTTGTCCATTTCCCGCATTCCGGACAGACGACTTGCACAGCCTTTGTAGACAACAATCCTATCCAGCCGTATACAGCTGTACTGCCGATGATGCAAAGAAGTCCAATTGTCATGAAGATTAATACAAGTATTTGATTATTTTTGAAAAAGATTGCACCATACATAATAACGAAGCCGATGAAAATAAGGGATAATGCAAAAGAGCGGATCTTATTAATTTTACTATTATATTTTTTCATTTCAATTGCCTCCTAATCTAAAATATACTATAACATAAATTGGATATAAATTAGTAGACAGGAAAGAATTAGGCGGCTTGTATATATCCCTTAATACTATTTAAAAATGTTGAAATGAAGGGTTTTTATAAATGAATGGCGAAAGAAAAAATAACGGGATTTCTATTATTTGTTTTAAGGAAATGATGGACTTTCATCATGGCTGAAAGTTTATCAATGTAATACTAGTTAATTTATCTTATAGCATCTACAATGACATTATATAGAAGGTAAACTTTATAGGGGGATAACAATGGAACATATTTTGAGACCGATTTATCAGGAACGTGCAAGTCAGCCGGAAACGCTCGGAGTAATATTGATAAACAAGCGTGAAGGTGCTGAGAATATGACCGATACATTTGATTCGGTTCTTTTAATTATTGTAAAAGAAAGTGATAAGCCTATTTATTCGAAACACTATTCATATGGTGAAGCGAAAATGGTGATGCATATTTTAACGGAGGAACGGTTACGTAAATGGATTTTCATTGGTTCGAATAAGCGGTTGGTTGATTGGCTTTTCCACGGTAAAATTATGTTTGACCGCAATGAGTTTCTATATAAACTACGTTCTGAATTACAAGAGTTCCCATTCTTCGGTCGTAAATTAAAAACAGGTATCCAGTTTGCCAAGTTAATCCGTCGTTATAAAGAAGGAAAAGAATTATTTGAAGATGGTCATTTTTTAGATGCGTACAATCATGTAGTTGCTTCATTGCATCATTTAGGAAGATTATCGATTATCGATAGTGGGCATTATCCTGAAGTGACTGTTTGGGCTCAGGTAAAACGTAATGATCCAGCAATTTATAAATTATATGAAGAATTGATTATGAGTAACGAAAGTCTTGAGAAGCGTCTGGAGTTATTGTTTTTAGCCGGTGAGTTTTTAATCAATTCCAGAACTACGGATGGGGCGCAACATATTTTGGAAACAATGCTTGCACAACCTTCATGGACGATTCAGCAATTGCATGATCATCCTGAGCTGAGTTATTACTCTGTAGACTTGGAAGTGTTTGTTGAATACTTAATTGAAAAAGAGTTAATTCTGGTGGATACTGTTATTGCTAAAAACGAAGTGATATTCCACAGGAACTATTATGTAGACAGACTTTATATTGAATCTGAGTATGGGTTATAGTATATTAAGCAGAGCGTTTATAAACGCTCTGAAATTATTTTTAAAAAAGTGTTGACGAAAACATTGAAAGTATTGTAATATATTAAATGTCGCTAAGACGTACTTGAAAAAAACTAAATTACTTTCTCGAATTTCTTTCAAAAAACTTTTTCAAAAAAGTTGTTGACAAAAAGAAACAGAGATGTTAAATTAGAGAAGTCGCTAAAACGACAACGAAACAAAATGAACCTTGAAAACTGAACAAGCAACGTTAATGAAACAAGCTTCTTAAATGAAGCAAACAATAGATTCCAACTTCTAACGAAGTTGGATCGCTAGCAAAGCAAATGAGCTTTCAAACTACTTTTATGGAGAGTTTGATCCTGGCTCAGGACGAACGCTGGCGGCGTGCCTAATACATGCAAGTCGAGCGGAAATT